>JAZSMG010000196.1:0-7031 GCA_045535775.1 Christensenellaceae bacterium
TTAAAAATGAGTTGCGAAATATTATTTCTTATATATAAAATATTTTCACTGTTTTCATAACTTTCCGATACTAATATATTTTCCATGCCTTAACTAGTTTAAGCAAACTTTCTCCTTTTACTTATATTTTTTAAATTTTTACCCCTTTTAATTAATCTATATAAAAATTTGTATCCTTCAGAAAATATTATAAGTGTAAAGGCTACTGTAAATATTTTAATCCATAAGACAAAACCCAGTGAAACGGTTAAAAACATATTTCCTAATAATTCAGTTATCACAATTTGCAATACTGCAGTTAATACCAATAAACAGCTAAACAGTTTATTTTTACCAAGTGATTTAATAATGCTTACATGCCCTAACTCACGGGCATTAACAGCATTAAAAAGTTGAAAAATTACAAATAATGCGAATATTAAACTGTTATTTTGCTCTAATGATACGTTAAAAATGTTAAAAAGCTTTTGAAAAAGCAATATAGAAATTATTATTGACGCGTGTAAAACCGTTCTTAAAAAGGTCTTTTTACTTATAATTGAATCACTTCTTTTAACCGGTTTTTCTTCCATATATCCCTCATCTCTGCGCTCTAAGCCAAGAGATAAAGCAAGTGGACCATCCATAATTATATTTATCCATAAAAGTTGTATTGCTGTAAAAGGCGGTTCAAATCCAAAGGCTAAAAACGCCACAACTATGCCTACTGCAGAAAAATTTACCGTTAATTGGAAAAAGATAAAACGTTGAAAGTTCCTATAAATATTTCGCCCAAAAGCTACCGCCTTCACTATTACGGAAAATGAATTATCTAACAAGATTATATCCGACGCTTCTTTTGTTATTTCACTTCCGTTCCCCATAGAAATGCCAATATCTGCATTTTTTATAGCCGGGGCATCATTTACGCCATCACCTGTAACGGCAACTATTTCACCCATTTTTTTAAGTGTATTAACTATTTTTAATTTAACTTCCGGCGTAGAACGTGCTATTACAGTTAATCTAGGTAATTTTTCCATAAGCTCTTCTTCACTCATTTTTTCTATTTCAGCACCTGTTGCCATGTTAGAAAAATCACTTGCAATACCCAGTTTTTTTGCTATGGCGAGCGCCGTTTCGTGATTATCACCTGTTAAAATTTTCACCTCTATTCCAGCCTTTTTGCATTCTATAACAGCGTTGTAAACCTCTTTCCTAATAACGTCTGAAATAGTACAAAATCCATCAAAAACAAAACCTTCACCAGAGTCGTGAGCAAAAGCAATAATTCTTTCTGCGCGTTTTGCGTATATTTCTGTGTCTTTTTCATAAAAATCGCGCTCTTCTTGTGTCAAATCACAAAAATCAAGCACCTTTTCTATACTGCCTTTTACGTATGTAACTTTATTAGAATTTACTCTTACAACTGTTAACATGTATTTTCTTTTTGAAGAAAAGCTCTCTCTTTTTACAATCTCAATTGCTCCCCTTTTTTCATTTAGAACTTTTGCCTCTTTTTTAAAAAGCGCATTGATTAACGCACATTCCGTGCTATTACCAAAAGTATTTACAACCCCTTTCTCACTAACAAAACATGCAGTGCTATTATACGCGACGTTATCAATAATAAATTTATTCCTTAAATTATGCGGATTTATTTCATTTCCATCTAAAACAAAAGTATTAACGTTCATTTTGCCAACCGTTAAAGTGCCCGTTTTATCTGAGCAAATTACACTAACACAACCAACTGTTTCTGCAGCGACTAGTTTTTTTATTACTGCATTAGACTTAGCCAACTTAACAACGCTTAACGCAAGTGCAATCGCAACGGTAGCAGGCAATCCTTCAGGGACGGCTGCAACTATTAACACAACCGCCTGAATAAAAGCCTCTTTTACACTCTCAAAATTCAGATTATTATTTAAATACAGTCTTAATAAAGACATAATAAAGGTTAAAACTGCGGCAATACCGCCAAATAAGGATATTCTTTTAGATAAGTTTGCAAGCTTTGCAGAAAGCGGAGCAGTTACGTTATTTTCTTGGGAAAGTGTGTTTGCTATTTTACCTATTTGCGCATTTTTACCAACTGCTAAAACAAGCATTTTCGCACTGCCGTTTTTTAAATAACTGCCCGAATATAGCATATTTTCGCTTCTAATTTTACCGCTTACGTATGAACGCTTTTTCACCGATAGAGATTCACCGCTTAAGCTAGACTCATCAACCTCAACCTCGCAATCCTCAACAACTAGCCCATCCGCAATTATTTTATCACCCGTTTCGAATAGAATAACGTCACCAACAACTACGTCGCTGTAATCTAATAGAACTTTTTTATTATCCCTAAACACTGTAACTGATATTGCATCACTAAGTTTTTTTAAAGTTTCAAAAGCTTTTTCAGATTTACTTTCCATAAAAATTGTAAGCCCTACCGATAGCGCAACAGCACAAATTATGCCAATACTTTCATAAAAATCGCTATCCTTACCAGTCATTAAGTTACCTACGTTAATCCCCAACGTAATTACTGTTGCAAATAGAAGAATTAATATCATTGGCTCTGTTAGGGCTTTGAATATTCTTTTTATTAGTGAACTTTTCTTTTTTTCACCAAGCGTATTAGTACCGTATTTTTCTTTCAGAAGAAACACTTCATTTTCCTTTAACCCAGAGTAAGAAAAACTTTCATTTTTTAAAATTTCTTCGTAATGACTGTGATTTATATCCATAATCGCACCTTTAAAAGTAATCTTTAAATTATATGTTATTTACTTCTTATTTATTTACTAAAGCCAAAAAAAGATTTACAAACGCATTTGATTATGATATAATACTTGAGTATTAAAAATTTGCGAGGAACTATTAATATGGAAAAGAAAGTTTTTTGCGTAGATATTTGCGGATACAATGCAGAATTGCCCGTTTTACCTATTTCCCCCACTTTAGACATTGCATTTTTTAACTTACATGGCAATCAAGCGCTTACCGAACACTGCGGTAAAGAGCTTGCTAAGCACTTAACCGATTGCGACGTTATTATTACTGCTGAATCTAAGGGCTTACAGCTTTCGCACGTTGTAGCAAGGGAACTTAATCACAACCTTTATGCTGTTGCAAGAAAAACTAAAAAACTTTATATGCAAGACGGAATTGAAATACTTATTGAAGCTTCTATTACAACCGGCAAAGAACAGCACCTATATCTTTCTAAACATGACGTAGAGCTTATTAAAGGCAAAAAAGTAGGTATTGTTGATGACGTTGTTTCAACTGGCGCTTCACTTAAGGGCTTAGAAGATTTAGTTACTTTAGCGGGTGGAATAATACATAAAAAGGCCTTTGTTTTAGCGGAAGCCGAGGCTGCAGACCGCGATGACGTAATTTATCTTGCAAAAATTCCCGTATTCCCACACGTTTGAAAACCCTATACAAACCAAATAAAACAAAAGCGATTGTATTAAAAATACAACCGCTTTTTTTAACGCAAAAAAAGAACCCTTTTAACTTTAGTAATTTGGGTTCTTATTTGCTTTTATTTAATTAAACCTAATAATTCCTGATAATCGCTTTCCGTTATGTAAAGCAATTTGCCGGACTGAGTTAAAATATAATTTTCTGTTATTACAACCAACACAATAGTTCCTTCCGCATTAGTTATTTTTATTAGGTAATCTGCATTTTCATTAAATCCGTTTTGCCACAAGTGCGCATTTGCATAATTACCATAACCATTTTCTTGGTTTATTGAACAAAATTGAGAAATTTGATTTAAAATTTCAGAATCGGTAATTTCAACAGTGCTTTTATAATTGATACCCCCTGAACTGATTGAGGCGTTGTCATAAATAGGATCTCTAGACATAGTGCTTCTTGCATCTAAAGCAAATAGCGTTCCAACCGCTATAACCAACGGCAAAACAAAAGCAGTAATCTTTCTTACAGTAGTTTTTCTTTTTCTTATACATTCGTTTCTTTTTTCAAGAATTTCATCACTAATACTTTTGTAGTCTATACTCATATTGGATACCCCTCCTTTAAAATTTCTTTTAGTTGTTTTCTTGCCCTATAAAGCAAGTTATCCACTTGCTTAAGTGATTTTGCCGTTATAGTGGAAATTTCTTCATAACTCATGTTTTCAAAATAAAAAAGATATACTACGCTTTGCATATCCTCCGGCAACTTATCAATTGCCCAATATAATTTAGAAAAACTTTCTTTTTTAATAAGTAATTCATCTAATAAAGGCTCTGAAGCGGTTAAATTTACGTAATCTTCTATATTTTCTGTTTGTTTGCGCTTTCTCTTCTTTATAAAGTTAAGGGATTTAGAGCGCGCCACGGTATATAAATAGGTCTTTAGAGAGTTTTTAAAATTAAATTTTCGCTTATGAACGGCTATAAATAACAGGCACTCACTTGCCACATCCTCTGCATCCGTTAAAGAATGAAGATAACCGTTTATAAATAATATTAATCCGTCGTAATAAATTCGAACGATCTCTTCAAAAGCGCTATCATCACCGTTTACGTATTTGCGGTAATAATATTCGCCGGTTTGCATATAGCCCTCCTTGCTCCATCTCCCTTTATTATACAACGAAATGCAAAAAAATCCTCATTTTTTTAGCGCCTTTTTTAAAAAAAATCGGAAATTTTAAAAAACTTCCGATTTTTTGCTATATTTTTAGTTTCTTATCTATTTTTATTCTAAAGTTTTACCTTTGATTCACAGTAAATACAACGGTAAATTCCGTTTTCTTTATCTACAAGCTTAAATAAATGCTCTAATTCCTGCTCTGTAGAAGTAATACATCTTGGATTTTCGCATTTAATACCCGTAACAAAACTTTCATCAGTGGCGGTGTTAACTGCAACTGCATCTCTTTCTTTTAATAACTTGAGTATTAACGCCATTCTAATATATTTACCATTTAAAACCTGTTTAAAATAACATGCTCTTGCATCGTTATCAACGTCAATACTTATCTCATTAACCCTTGGTAACGGATGTAAAATAGCTAAATCGCTTTTTGCCGAAATTAGCTTTTCTGCGGTTAAAACGTAACTGTCTTTAAGCCTTAAATATTCCTCTCTACTTGCAAATCTTTCTTGCTGTATTCTTGTCATATATAGCACATCAAGACTTCCAAGCGCCTCTTCAAGATTAGAAACTTCAGTGTAGCTAACGTTATTCTTATCTAACACACCGTAACGCATATAACCGGGTAAACGCAGTTCTTCAGGCGAAATAAGTACTACTTTTATATTATTATACCTTGAAAGTGCGCTAATTAACGAATGAACTGTTCTGCCATACTTTAAATCACCGCAAAAGCCAACAGTTAAATCGTCAAATCTACCCTTTTCCCTATAAATAGTAAGTAGGTCGGTTAACGTTTGAGTTGGATGGCAGTGACCGCCGTCGCCTGCATTAATTATTGGAACGCTTGCGCTTTGCGATGCAACGTAAGCAGAGCCCTCTTTAGGGTGACGCATTGCAATAATATCAGCATAACAGGAAACGACCTTTGCAGTATCAGATACACTTTCCCCTTTTGATGCAGAAGAAGTATCTGCCCCTGTAACAGATAAAACGTTTCCGCCAAGCTCATACATTGCAGATTCAAAGCTTAAACGCGTACGCGTAGAAGGTTCAAAAAATAAAGTTGCAAGTTTTTTACCGGCGCAAGAGGTAGCATAGCTAGCAGGATTTTTTATAATATCAAGAGCAGTTTCTATCAACTCTTTAATTTCATCCTTTGTTAAATCTATAATATCAATTAGATTTCTCATCTTTTTATCCTTTAATCCAACTTTCATCTGAAGGATTATTTCTGAATGTAATTAATCTTTGAACGTCCTCTTTTGCAATATACCCCTCTTCTGCAGCAATAACGGCAATAGTATCAAAGTCCGTTAAAGAAATATTTTTAACGTTTGCAGTAGCCAATCTTTCAAGACCTTTTTTCATACCGTAGGTAAAAATACTTACAACGCCAAGAACTTCAGCACCCTCTTCGCGAAGAGCCTCAACAACTTCAATAACGCTACCACCGGTAGAAATTAAATCTTCTACAACAACAACCTTTTGACCTTTTTCTAGCTTACCCTCTATTCTATTTTGACGGCCGTGATCCTTAGCACCGGAACGAACGTACCCCATAGGCATATTCAAAATATGACCAACTATTGCTGCATGAGCAATACCTGCGGTTGAAGTTCCCATTAAAACTTCTGCATTAGGGAAATTTGCTTTAACTAATTCTGCAAGTCCGTTTTCTACGTCGTTACGAACGGTGGGCGCGGTTAAGGTCAATCTGTTATCACAGTAAACCGGGCTTTTAATACCGCTTGCCCAAGTAAATGGCTCGTCAGGGCGGAAAAATACCGCACGTATTGATAAAAGGTCTTTTGCAATTAGTTCTTTTAAATTACTCATCTTAGTCCTCCAAAAATTCTTTAACGCATCTTTCGTATGCTTTTACAGGATCTTCCGCAGCAGTAATAGGTCTACCAACTACGATATAATCAGAACCTAATTCTCTTGCTTTCTTAGGTGTGGTAACGCGTTTTTGATCGCCAACGTCACCATCTGCAAATCTAACACCGGGGGTTACCGTTACAAAGCCCTCACCGCATCTTGAATGCACCTTTCCAACTTCTAAAGGTGAACAAACTACGCCGTCCAATCCTGCATTTTTTGCAACCTCTGCATAGTGCATTACTACTTCATCAATAGGTTTTTCAATAAGCAAATCCCTCTTCATACTCTCTTCATCTGTTGAAGTAAGCTGAGTTACCGCAACAAGCAAAGGACGAGTTCCGTCTGCCCTAGTTAAGCCTTCTAATGCTGCAGTCATCATAGCTGTGGTTCCTGAAGCGTGCAAGTTACACATATCTACGTCTAAATTAGAAAGAACCGCCATTGATTTTTTAACGGTGTTGGGAATATCGTGAAGCTTTAAATCAAGAAAAATCTTGTGTCCTCTTTTTTTAATTTCCTTTACGATTTCAGGGCCGCCGCCGTAGAAAAGCTCCATT
>JAZSMG010000125.1:0-16520 GCA_045535775.1 Christensenellaceae bacterium
TTTATTTTTTTACTTGACTACTACCCTTCTTTTTTTGTATAATTAAAAAAACGGAGGAATTAGAAGTGAAAAAATTATCTTGTTTGTCTTTATTACTTTTACTTGTTTTACTGTTAACTTCTTCTTTCACAGCGTGTGACCAAGTACGCATTAAGAGGGATGATTTTTATCAAAGAGTGCTACTTACGCCAACAAACACTAAGAGCGTTGATGAAGAATTATCAAAGGTTACAGTTGATATTTTATCTGCACGTTTTAAAAGCGCTGGCTATAACCGCAGAGATTTTAAAATAACCTTAAATGATGACGGAAGCATTATTGTTGAATGCTATAAAACCTGCGATATAGAGGTTATGGTTCAAACGGGCGAGTTTACTTTTAAGGACAGCACAGGCAACGTTTGGTTAAACGGGCAAGATCACGTCAAGGGTGCATACGCTGCAAACAATACTCAAGACGGCGGTTATATGGTGGTTTTAGAATTCACCAATCAAGGTGTATCGCGTTTTGCAGATGCTACTAACACCGTCAAAGACATGTCTGATAACAAACTTTATATTTTTATTGATGATACAGTAATTGCAAAACCAACGGTTAAAGAGCAAATCGTTTCTAATACCGCGCAGATTACCGGCATCTTCACCTATGAAGAGGCTATTCTAACTGCTTCAATTATTGATAGCGGTAAGCTTCCCATTCAATACAATACTACTGAAGTGATAACTCGCTAACTCTAATAGGTTTGATAATTTAATAAGCGATTAAAAAAAACAAGCGCTGTAAGCATTTAAGAGTAAATTTCTTAAACAACTTGCAACGCTTGTTTTTATATGTTGGGGAAGAATGAACGAATATTAAACGTTAACGGTGTATTCCTTTACGTTAAGAATTGTTTCACCGTCTACCTGTAAAGGCGTAGGCCTATCAAATTTAACGGTGATCTGCTTACCTTCAAACATTTTAACCATTTTTTGATTGTTCACGTGTTCACCTTTGAATATGGAAGGAAAATTTATAAGGGTGCGCAATTTACCCGCGCCGTGAAACAGCATAAGAGTTACCCTTTTATCATCACGAAGGCGCATTTGATTAGGTGCGGGAATCATTCCGCCACCGTAACACCTGCCGTTCATAGTGGGTGCAAGCCATACTTTTTTAAAAAGGTATTCCCTGCCGTCTACTATAACGGTTGCATTCGTTGGGCGGTAGTAAAACAACAATCCCTTTACTGCGATACTAGCGTAATTTATCTTCTTCTTCTTACCCAAAGAACGCAGTCTTTCACCCTCGTCTGCGCAGTAGCCGTCTATACCGTAACCAACGCCGTTTATAAATTTCAGCTTAATATCATTATCGACGGTGACGGTTGGCAAATTTTCTAAATATTTATTAATTTTAACGGGCACACCACCTGCCTCATACCCTATATCAGTTGCAAAATCGTTACCCGTTCCGCAAGGATAATAGCAAATTTCGTTTTTAACCGTTAAACCTTGAATATTGTTAACAAATTTATTTAATGTACCGTCTCCACCGCACAAAATTATTTTATCATCTAAATTAAGGGTGCTAAAAAAGAGTGGATAATCTTTAATTTTTAAAACGTTAACAAATTCCGTTTCTCCATCTAAAAGAGCTGTTAATATTTTTGCATCTTCCTCACATTTTCCACCACCGGCACGCGGGTTGAATAACAGATAGTTTTTCATATCACTTCTCCTTTGCTTATTGCACCAATATTATACCAAAGCAAAAGTAAACTTTTCTTCAACTCAACCTCAACTCTTGTTGAAAAAACCTTTTAAACGTTGTTTAATTTTATGGCAAAATTAAAAACTCGGCAAGCCTTTAGTAAGCAAAACCGAGTTTTAATAGTTTATTCAATTTTTTATCTTCTATTATTTCTTCTTCCAAAAATAGTTAAAACGTAAATCAAGAAACGCATAAAATATACCATTGAGGTAAGCAATCCCGCAACGTAAGTAAGTGCGGCGGCCGACAATACCTGATTAACGCCCTTTATTTCATCCTGAGCGATAATACCTTCAGCTAAAAGCATTTGCTTTGCGCGCCTACTTGCATTAAGCTCTACCGGAAGAGTTATAAGTGTGAACAATAAAGAGGTACCGTATAATATTACACCAACCATTGCAACGTAAAACCCGGTTGTTGCATCTGCACTGGTTGCAAAAAGGTCAAGTAAAATACCGATAAGAACTAAAGGCATAGCAAGCCTAGAACCAAAGTTAACAATAGGAACTAACGCCGTTCTCACCTTATAAAACAAATATCCCTTTTCCTTTTGCACCACGTGCCCTATTTCGTGGGCAGAAATTGCAACGGCGGCAATACTATCGTTACCGTAAACCCCTTCGGATAGATTTACTATTCCCCTAGCAGGATTATAGTGGTCACTTAACGTACCGCTAATTCTACCAACACTTATACCGCTAATTCCGTTAGCCCTTAGTAAAAGCACGGCGGTATCGTAACCTGTCATTCTAGCCCTATTGTATATTCTGCCGTATTTTGCGTATGCGGAACGCACCTTTAGGCTTGCCCAAGCAGAAATAGCCATACACACCAAAAGTGCAACTATAAAACCTAAATAATCTTCTAAATACATAAAATCAACCTCCTAACGCGTAGATAGTGGAATTTTAACGGTAAAGACCGCTCCACCCTCCTGCGAGTTTTCAACTAATATTTTACCGCCGTAAAGGTCGGTAATTTTTTTAACCAAGGCAAGCCCTAAGCCGTTGCCTTCCGCCTTATGCGAACTATCACCTTGATAAAACTTATTAAATAAAAATTTAACCTCATCTTCCTTAATCCCCGGGCCTTTATCGCAAATTTCAAAAATAATAAATCCATCACTATTTTTTAGTGATATCTTTACTTCACTGCCAGCCGGGCTAAACTTTACCGCGTTAGATATCAAATTACTCCACAAATGAAAGGTAAGCGATTCGTTACCGTACAGCTTAGCATCCTCTAACTCTACGTCAAAGGAAATATCCTTTTGCATCCATTTAGGTTCTAAAAAGAGTATTGCTTGGCGAATTTGCTCATCCGCAGAAAAGGTACTTCTTTTACTTTCTATTGCCTGATTATCTATTCTGGAAAGTAGAAGCACGTTTGCTATAAGTTCGTTTGCCTTGTGGGAAGAAAATATTATCTTTTCTAAATATTCCGCACGCTCTTCATTGCTAAGTGTTTCATCTTGCAATAGGGTTGCATACCCTTCTATTGCGTTAAGTGGAGTTTTGAATTCGTGTGAAGCGTTTGCTATAAAATCACTTTGCAACGTTTCCGTTGAGCGAAGCTGTTGCATCATTACGTTAAAGGCGTGGTTTAAGTCGTCTATTTCATCAAATCGGCTTGCACCCATAACTGAAACCTCTAAATCACCTTCCGCCACCCTATTCATTGCCTTTTGAAGTCTTTTGATAGGTGCAATTAGAAAGTGCCCAATAAAGGCTGAAAGTATAGAGCCTATAACAAGCGAATACCCAACGAGAAGAAGTAGGCTTATAAGCTTATTATCCCTAATTTCCTGCGAAAAAAGCGTGCTTGTAATATCTGCAAGATAGGTTGCAAGGGCAACTGCTACGGTTAAGATTATAACCACCAACAGTATAAAATAGAAGGTAAAGCTTCTTCTTTTTTGCTTATACCAAACCTCATCGAATAAAGGGGTGGCTTTTTTCTTCATTTTTTCACCACCTTATACCCAACACCGCGCATCGTTACTATTTCAAAGTCGGGATTATTGCGGAATTTATCGCGAAGCCTGCCAATATGTACGTCTACCGTGTGGGTATCGCTTTCCCACTCGTACCCCCAAATATCTTCCATCATCTGTTGGCGTGTAAAAATTTTACCGGGATAAGATGCCATTTTAAATAGCAACATAAATTCCTTTTGAGGAAGCACTATGCTTTCGCCTTGCGTTTTTACGGTTAAAGAATCGCACTCTAAAACCGTTCCGCCGATCACCTGCCTGCGCTCGCTTGCTATTTGCGCCCTTCTTAAAAGCGCGCCTATTCTTAGCACCATTTCGTTTATGTTAATGGGCTTAACCATATAATCATCCGTTCCGGAAAGAAAACCCAAGCGCATATCGTCGAATGCGTCCTTTGCGGTTATCATTAAAACGGGAATATTCATACCCGCTTCACGAATGCTTTGAACAAACTGATAGCCATCCATAACGGGCATCATAATATCCGATATGATTAAATCGTAGTACCCTTTATCAAGCTCCTTAAGTCCCTCTTCACCGTTAGACACGCCGGTTACGGCATATCCGTGCTTAATTAAAACGCTTTGAAAGAGCTTGCGAAGAGCTAAATCATCCTCTAAAATTAGTATTTTAAACATATTTTTTCCTTAACCGCTACATCAAGGGAGCAAAAATTTTAATAATTCCGCGTAAAAATTTGCGTAACGGATTTATTTTTAACATCTTTTTTTCTATTTTTTGACTTTCGTTAATTACTTGCTTTAAGTCCTCTTCTATATCCTTAATACACTGCGTTTTATAAAGCCAAACGCCGTTTTCAAAGTTATGGGCTAGACTTCTGTAATCTAAATTAACCGTTCCAATTATTGCGTTTTTCCCGTCTGCCAAATAACTTTTGGCGTGTATAAAGCCCGGTGTGTATTGATATATTTTAACACCTGCCTTCATAAGCCTTGGATAATAGCTTTTTGTTATTGCAAAAACCAACTTTTTATCGGGGATATTAGGGGTAACAATAACAACGTCAACGCCCCTGAGCGCCGCGTTTTCTAAGCTTAGGCAAATATCGTTATCGGGAATAAGATAGGGTGTAGTTATCCAACAGTATTTAGTTGAGGCATCTATAAGATTTTTAATCGCGCTCTTTGCCACCCTATTTTGATACATTGGTGAAGGTCCGTCACCAAATGGAATAACGTAACCGTCATCACCGTTAACACAAGTGGGATATAAATCACTTCTTAAGGTGGGCATTTTTAACACGTTAACGCCGTAATCTGTTAAAAACAGTTCCGTAAGCTCCCAAACGCTCTCACCCTCTAATCTAATGGCACAGTCCTTCCAATAGCCAAACCGCTTTACCTCGTTGATATATTCATCTGCAAGATTTACACCGCCGGTATAACCGATATAATCGTCTATAATAGCTATTTTTCTGTGCGTTCTGTTGTTAAATTCACCGCTTAGTACAGGCTTTAGATAGGAAAATGCCGTGGCTTCTATGCCCTGTTTTTTAAGTTTTCTTGCATAATCTCCGGGAAGAGTTCGCATACAGCCTATATCATCGTAAATAACCTTAACCTCTACCCCTTCCTTTACTTTCTTCTTTAAAATATCTAAAATAGAGTTCCAAAATCGCCCTTCTTCGATGATGAAAAACTCTAAATAAATAAATTTTTTAGCACTTTCTAAATCATTTAAAAGTGATTCCATCATACTGCTTCCGCAAGGGAAATATTTAAGCTTGGTATCACTAAACAGATGAGAGTCTGCCGTACTACAAAGCATTTTTGCATGAGTATATACAAGCTCGTTTTCATTCTTTAATCTTTCAAAGTCAGCCGAATCGTCCTTTTTGTAGTAGCCTTTAGAAATATCGTTTAATCTTCTAACGTAAAGCTTTCCCATTTGGCGGGAATAAAAGATGAAATAAAGCATAAAACCAACTACCGGCAAAATAATAACAACCAAAAGCCACGGTGCTTTATATTCCGGGTTATCGTCTGAAGATATAATTCTAACCGCACACACGATTTGCACGGCTACTGCAAGCAAGTACAAATAGGGGGAATAATAGCAAGCAAGCATTACAATCCCTACTATAAGCACGATTTCCGCCACTATTACCGCCATGGAAATGATATACCTTAGCGGTATATATTCGTATTCTTTTTTAATTCTTTTACCCTTTATCTTGTATTCGTAATGTTTTCTCATATCCTTTAATTCCTACTAAAGCCATTAAAATTTCTAATATGCTTTAGTATTCTATACTAAATTATATAACAAAACGGTTAAAATAACAAACTATTGACTAAAAAAAATATTTTTTTGGGAGCAAAAGCTGTTTTTTGTTACCTTTTAGCTTAGCTTTAAACAAGTAAAAAGGCTATGCCGTTATAGGCAAAGCCTTCATTTTATCTAATATTATTTTTAGTTTTTTGCGTTTATTTGCCCAACACAACTTCACCGTTTGAGCAAACAACCTTGGTTGCAGGTACGCCTTCCTTCCAATCCGCACCCTTTTCGATTGCTTCCCATTGTTCAACGGTACCCTTGAAAGTTATGCCGTTAAGAGTTTCGCATTTGCTAAACGCCTTGCTACCAATATAAACAACGGTTTCAGGAATAACAACTGAAGTTAACGCAGGGAATAATTCTACGCCAAAGCTCTTACTGTAAGAATTTAAGTAGCCGTTTAAAGCGCCTTCATAAATATGAGTTATATTATTAGGAAGAACTAGCTCTGTATTTTTACCGGTATAACCAAGCAAAAGAATTGATTCGCCGTCTGTTATAGTAATATATCCGTTTGCATCGGTAGATACACCGCTTGTAACGTTACCGTCAGCAGGATTGTATACCTTTAACGCATAATAGCCTACTCTGCCGTTTTCTTCCGCACCCTTTTCAACGGTGATTTCTTGTGATCTGTTGATTACTTCCACTAGCTTATAGCAGTTTTCAAATGCGTTAGACTCTATTGAAGTAACGGTGGCGGGTAACTCTAAGCTTACGATTAAAGCGCAGTTTTCAAATGCGTTTGCCTTGATAGTAGAAAGCTTTGAGCCCTGTTCAAATTTAACCTCGCCAAGCATTATGGCATTGTATAAAGCCTTAACACCAATAACCTCTACACTTGCAGGAACAATGAAGCTGTTTTTGTTTTTTGCAATGGGATATTGAATTAAAGTTTTGCCGTCTTTGCTATATAATACACCGTCTACCGCCTTAAAGTTAGCGTTTGCTTCATCAACGGAGATAGAGTTTAACGCATAGATTAAACTAAACGCACCTTCGCCAATTTGCGTTACACTTGCAGGAATGGTAACGGTTAAAATAGTGTTGCCCGTGAAAGCATATTCGCCAATAGTTAACAAAGTTTCAGGTAACGTAATGAACTTTAACGAGCATTCGTAAAACGCCTTATTACCGATACCCTTTAATCCGCTTGGGAAATTAACGTAAGTTAAAGCGCAATTTAAAAATGCTTCGGCTTGAATTTCTTCAATTAAGCTTTCCTTTTCAAACTGAACTCTTTCTATAGCAGTACAACCGCTAAACGCGCCTTCACCAACAACCTTAACGTTTTTGGTTATGAAAACTTTTTTGATTACCTTGTTACCCTTAAAGACTTCAGCCTCAATAGCACTTATCTTGGCGCCGTTGTATTCCGCAGGAATAGTGATGACTTCAGGACAAGCAGTTAAACCACTCTTTAAAGCAATAGAATAACTACCGTCCTCTAATGCTTTAAAATCAAAATTACTTTCTGCTGTAGATTCTGTGGGGAATTCTTCCTCTAAGTATTCACCAAGCGCGCTTTCTAACACGTCCAAAGCCCCGGAAATGGCTTCTTCACAAGCGGTAAAGAAGGGAACGCTTAAAAGCAAGGTAAGGATTAAAGCAATAAATTTAACAAAACTTGTTTTCTTCATAAAAAACCTCCTTCTTGGTTTTTTTTAATTATATCACAAGTGTTTCATTTTTGCAATACTTTTTTAAATTTTGTAAAAATTAATTTATTAATCGTATTACTAAAACAAGCCTATAATCAACTGAACAAATGTGAAAATATGCACTTAAACAGTTGAATTTTACACTTAATTAATGCACTTAAGCACTAAAAAACCCCTGAAGATTTTCCTCTTCAGAGGCTTTGTTAACAAGTATTTTATTCTTGGTCTTCCTTTTCTACAGAAAGAATATGCATTGCGCATTCCGTGCGGGCCTTAAGCATTTCACAGGTCTGCTTGTAAGGCTTGTTTATGTCACCGTTAAATACGTAGTTATTTGCAGCACAACCACCGCTACAGTGATAACGGGCAAAGCAATCTTCACATCCTTCACGGGTGAAAAGTGAACTATTTTTGAATTTAGCGCGGATTTCTTCGTTTATCTTTCCTTCAAAAACGTTACCCATATAAAATTCGGGCTTATCAGCAAACTGGTGGCAGGGATAGATATCACCAACGGGAGTTACCGAAAAATATTCGTTACCTGCGCCACAAGCGTTAACACGTTTAGCTAAACAAGGGCCACCCTCTAAGTCAATGGTAAAGTGGAAGAAGTGGAAGCCCTTTCCTTCCTTTCTGCGCTTAATATATTCGCGAGCAAGGCGCTTGTATTCTTCCTTAATTTCGGGAAGCATTTCTTCCGTAATAGCAAGCTCGTGCCCTTTTTCTAAAACAACGGGCTCTAAAGAAATTTCCTTAAATCCGCTATCCGCCATAAATAAAACGTCTTTAGCAAAGTCAAGATTTTTGTTAGTAAACGTTCCCCTTATGTAATAGCTCTTATCGCCACGCTTTGCAACAAAATCCTTAAAGTTTTGAATAATAACGTCAAAGCTACCCTTTCCGTTAACCGTTTTACGAACGTCATCGTGAATTTCTTGCCTACCGTCTAAGCTTAAAACCACGTTTTCCATATTCTCGTTAAGCCAATCGGCAACTTCACCCCTTAAAAGCACGCCGTTAGTAGTCATTGTGAAAAGGAATTTCTTGCCTAAAGCTGAAGCCCTTTCATTTGCGTATTCAACGGTCTTTTTAACAACGTCAAAATTAAGTAAGGGCTCTCCACCAAAGAAGTCCATTTCTAAAATTTTTCTGTTACCGGAATTTTCAATAAGGAAATCTACTGCCTTTAAAGCAACCTCTTCACTCATAAATTCGCGGTGACCTTTATAATCGCCCGTACCTGCAAAGCAGTATTTACAACGTAAGTTACAGTCGTGGCAAATATGTAGGCATAAAGCCTTTATATATTCGCTTTTTGGGGGAGCAACGTTTACGTCCTCCTTCATAAGAAGCCCTTCTGCCTTAAGCTCGTTAATTTCGCTTTCTATTTCGCTAATAACGCTTTCTTCAACACCGCCAAAATCGTAAGGTAATCCTTGCATTTTATTTATTACTTGACAAGTAAGCGCATCACATTTATGCAAGCTTCCGCTTGTTACGTCGTAAAGATAATAATCGTTATCAAAGGAAAAACAGTGAACCATAATTAAACTCCCTATTCGTAAAAAAATGGCTTTAACCCTAAGGAAAAAGCCGTAATAAAAGTGGGCTGAATGCTTTCAGCCCTAATTATAAGCAAAACTTGATATTAGCAGAGTTCTTTAATCTTCTTTTCTCTGGTTTGCTTTTCGCAAGATTGGTTACCAACGGTACAGCTGGTCTTGCAAGCTGACTGACAAGTGCTTCTGCATTCACCGCAAGCGGTAAAAGTCTTCTTTTGTGCTACTGCTATAGTTTTAATTCTCTTCATTATAAAATGACCTCCGTCAATCTTATTTCTTTATTAATGCTTTGGTTTACTTTTTAAGCCGTGCCTAACCAAAAACCTTTTCTATTATATACTATTTATTCACATTTTTCAAGTGCTTTTAGCCCTATTTTTTAAATTTACCCAAATTATTCCAAAAATAGCACCAAAAATTATGCAAAAAAGGGTGTTTAGTAAAAACTCAAACAAGGTAAAATTACCTGAAATCCCCAAAAAAACCATTTGAGTAAAAATTGAACTAACTAATCCGGAAATACCGCCGTACAATATTCCCTTGCTTTCCGGCATACAAAGAAAAACACAAACTCCAACTGCGAAAATTCTAACAAGCAGGTTTATTATTCTAAGCAATAAATCGCCTGCCCCGGTGAAATATATTATTGTGGAAAAGAAAAAAAGTAAGATAAGTGCCGTTAAAGCAGAAATCATTCCTGCAATGATAACCCTTAACGGGTAAATCATATTTGTAAATATTTGCATATATTCATTTCTCCACTTTATTTTATTTAAAACGCGCTAAATTTATGCAAACCAAATATTTATTTAGTAAAAAAAACTGTATGTAATAGCGGTTAATCGCGCTATAGCCATATTTTTAACAAAAAAAATTATATAATATAAAAAACGCCACTCTGTTACAGAGTGGGCGTTTTTTGGCAAAAATTAGTTATTTTCTTCATTGGATTCAACAACTTCTTCTGAAGGTTGTTCTTCTACTTGACCTTCTTCACCAAACTGCTCTTCTTGAACTTGATTTTCTAGAGGAGGAATTACTTGATAGATTGCCATCTTGTCTACCTTAATGAAAGAGAAGTCTTCTTCACTGCCCGTTTTTAAAACGAAGGTTTCCATATCTCTATCAATTTCAACGATTTCGCCGTAAATAAGACCAATGGTTTTAACAACGTCGCCAATCTTAAGAGCATCCATTTTCTTTTGAACCTCTTCTTGTTGTTTCTTTCTTTGACGGCTCTGTAAAATCCAAAAGCCAACTAAAAGAGCAAGGGGAATAACCCAAATTAAAGCGTCGCCTGCGGTGCAACCTGCAGGGGTTACGGTGCTATCTACACCAGAACTTAAAAGATTGATTAAAAAACTCATAAATATTCTCCGTTTGCGCTAAAATATTTTGCGCTGTTTATTTTTATTTTACACTATGCCTTAAAGCAAAGTGAGTTCAACTTAATATATAATAAAGTTATTTGCTTTTTTTAGCAAGCGTGTTAGGGGTTAAAAATTAAATTTTGCCGTATTTTGCGTAAAATTCCTTAACGAAATCGTCCAAATAACCGCCAATAATCGCTTTTCTAAGGTTTTTCGCCAAATTAACCAAAAAGGTTACGTTGTGAATGCTAAGTAGCATACCGCCAAGCATTTCGCCCGTGTTAATTAGGTGGCGAAGGTACGCCTTAGAATAATTTCTACAGCAGTAGCAATCGCATTCGGGATCTAAAGAGGAATAATCGTCTTTATACTTACCGTTACGAACAACCACCTTACCCTGTGAGGTCATTGCCGTTCCGTTTCTTGCAATACGCGTGCCTAAAACACAGTCAAACATATCTATTCCGCGTAGAACGCCTTCTATAATGCAGTCGGGACTGCCAACGCCCATCAAATATCTAGGCATATTAGTGGGATATTTATCTTGCATAAAGGAAAGTATATCGTACATCATTTCTTTGGGTTCGCCAACCGATAAACCGCCAATACCAAAACCGCACTTTGCGTAAGGAACAGTTTCCCTCAAAGAAATCTCTCTTAAATCCTTAAACATATTGCCCTGAACTATAGGGAATAACATTTGTTCGGGATTTTTATGCTCGTTATAACAACGGTCTAACCAACGAAGCGTTCTATCCATTGCGTGGCGAGAGCCCTTGTAATCCGTTCCGTAAGCACTGCATTGGTCAAAAGCCATAATGATATCCGCACCCAAATTATTTTCTATTTGAATTGCCTTTTCGGGGGTGATGAAGTGCTTAGAGCCGTCTACACTGGAAGAAAACAAAACGCCGTCTTCCTTAATATTGTTTAGCTTTGCAAGTGAGAAAACTTGAAAACCGCCACTATCTGTTAAAATGGGTTTATCCCAGTTCATAAACTTATGCAAGCCACCCGCATTTTTAACTATCTCGTCACCGGGGCGCATATAAAGGTGATAGGTGTTTGATAAAATTATTTGTGCGCCTGCTTCCTTTAAATCACGCGGAAGCACGCCCTTTACAGTTGCTTGCGTGCCAACGGGCATATACACGGGTGTTTCTATATCGCCGTGAGGAGTATGAAGTATACCTGCCCTTGCGCCGTATTTAGGATCTTCTTTTATAAGTTCGTAAGAAAATTTGCTCATATTTTTCCAAAAAAGTAGGTCTATAGCGCGATAAACGACCTTTTTGTTATTTTTTTACCACGCTTAAAAAAAGTTGTTAATAAATAAACATTGCATCGCCAAAGCTAAAAAATCTATATTTTTCGCTAACGGCTAAATTATATAAATCTAAGGTTTTTTCCCTTGTTAAAAAGGCCGAAACAAGCATTATTAAGGTGCTTTCGGGTAAGTGAAAATTGGTTATAAGCGCATCTACGCATTTGAATTTATAGGGCGGGTAGATAAATATTCCGGTATCACCGCACGCCTCTTTAACAAAGCCCTTTTCATCTGCCACCGTTTCTAACGTTCTAACGCTCGTAGTACCAACCGCAATTACTCTGCGCCCTTCCCTTTTCGCCTTATTTATCTTTTCAGCTTCCGCACCGTCTATATTATAATATTCAACGTGCATTTCATGCTCTAAAAGATTTTCGCTTTTTACAGGGCGGAAGGTGCCTAAGCCAACGTTAAGCTGAACTCTTGCAAACTCAACACCCTTCTCTTCCAATCTCTTCATTAGCTCAACGGTAAAATGCAAGCCTGCAGTGGGTGCTGCGGAAGAGCCTTCCTTTTTGCAATATACCGTTTGGTAACGTGCTTGATCCTTTAACTTTTCACGAATATAAGGGGGTAACGGCATTTCGCCCGCTCTTGAAAGTATATCTTCAAAAACACCCTCAAATTTAAAACGGATAATTCTTTCGCCCGTTTCCGTTCTGGATAAAACGGTTAAGGAAAGTTCTTCATTAACGGTTAATTCTACACCTTCTTTCGCCTTTTTACCCGGCTTAACTAAAACCTCCCAATCGGTAAGATTTAAGCGCTTTAACAAAAGCACTTCTATTTTACCACCGTTTTTAGTGTAAGCAAATATTCTTGCAGGATACACTTTGGTATCGTTAATAACCAATAAATCGCCGGGTTTAAGCAATTGTTCTATATCGTAAAAGTGCTTATGCTCTACCTCATCGTTGCATTTGTTATAGCATAACAGTCTAGAGCTATCTCTTGGGTAAACCGGGGTTTGGGCAATAAGCTCTTCCGGTAAATTGTAATAAAAATCTGAAGTCTTTAACATTTAATTTGTTCCTGTTTTTAATTAAAATATGCCGTTAATCAACTTATACGGCAACTTATTCATCATCTTCGCCGTCAAATATGCTAAGCTGTTTTTTCTGCTTAGCAGTCATTTTTATACCAAGATGCTCGTATGCCTTTTTAGTGCAAACTCTGCCACGTGGCGTTCTTGCAATAAAGCCAAGCTGTAAAAGATAGGGCTCGTAAACGTCCTCTATAGTGTTCTTATCCTCGTTAATGGTGGCGGCTAACGTTTCTAATCCAACGGGCCCACCCGAAAACTTATGTATCATAGAGGTTAAAATATTTATATCTATATTGTCAAGCCCCAGAGGGTCTATTTCCATTCTTTCAAGGGCAAGCTTAGCATCCGCAAGTGTAATAGTTTCATGCCCTAAAACGGAAGCGTAATCTCTAACTCTTTTTAAAAGTCTGTTAGCAATACGTGGCGTTCCCCTACTGCGTGAAGCAAGTTCAACCGCCCCCTGTTTTTCTATACCTATACCAAGCACGGTGGCAGAGCGCGAAACGATTTCTGCAAGCTCGTTTACGGAGTACATTTCTAAACGGCAAAGCACACCGAATCTATCACGCAAGGGGGAAGAAAGCATACCCGCTTTAGTTGTCGCACCAATAAGAGTGAATTTTTTAAGGGGGATTTGCACCGTTCTTGCAGAAGGGCCTTTACCTATTATAATATCTAGCGAATAGTCCTCCATTGCAGGGTATAAAATTTCTTCAACTGTATGATTTAAGCGGTGAATTTCATCTATAAATAAAACGTCGCCTTCGTTCATATTCGTTAAAATAGCCGCTAAATCCCCTGCTTTTTCTATTGAAGGACCGCTTGTAACCCTTATTGAAACACCCATTTCGTTGGCAATAATGTGCGCCAAGGTGGTTTTACCAAGCCCCGGGGGGCCGTAAAGTAAAACGTGATCTAAAGGCTCGCCT
Organism: Christensenellaceae bacterium; assembly: GCA_045535775.1. Lineage (GTDB taxonomy): Bacteria > Bacillota > Clostridia > Christensenellales > Borkfalkiaceae > HGM11416. The sequence goes on from JAZSMG010000125.1 coordinate 13,938, forward strand.
CTAAGCTTTGCAGCCTGCATATATACCGCAAGGTTAGACTTTACCTTTTCCTGCCCAACGTAACCTTCCATTGACTTAGGTCTTAAAATGTTTTCAACCTCGTCAAATTCCGTTCTGGTGCTTAATATAAGTCTATCCTCTTCATTGTCCTGTTCAAATAATTCTTCGTTTAACATAATTAACCCATTAAAATAAAATAATTATCAAGAAGGTGAAAGCTTACGCTAAAGAGCGAAGCGCAACTGCAATAATTTCTTCAACGGCATTAGCACCTGCACTCATTGCCCCGTTAACAGCCTTAACAGCAACCGAACGCGTATACCCCAAACTAATAAGAGCCATAACGGCATTTTCACCCTCGTTAGAGTTAGCAGTAGAGGTAAGAAGCGGGCAGTCCGCACCACCGTCACTTATAGAGCTTACGCTTTCCCTTAATTCAACTATAATTCTTTCCGCACTCTTTTTGCCAAGCCCTTTAATTCTAGAAAGAGCCTTTACGTCTGAAGTAGCAATTGCAAGAGCTAAATCCTTCAAACTCATTCCGCTTAAAATGGTAATACCCATCTTAGCACCTACACCGGAAACGGAAATAAGCTTTAGAAACATCTTCTTTTCTTCTAAGGATACAAAGCCGTATAAGGCAATACCATCCTCTTTAACCTGAAGGTAGGTAAAAATCCCACCCTCTCTATCCTGCATCATTTTAGTAAACGCAGAAACGGAACAGGTTATTTCATAGCCTATTCCATTATTTTCTAAAAGTATGACGTTGTCGTTATTAGAAATAACCTTTCCCTTTATATAACCAATCATAGTTCACCAATATTAACAGCTTACAAAACCGCTTCGTATGTAAAGTTTAACACGCAAAAAGCGGTCTATAAAGCGATTAACGCATATTTTATAAAATTAACGTATACTAAACGCACCTGAAATTCTGTTTGTGAAAACGTGCGTAAGCGCAACGGCAACGGCATCTGCAGCATCATCCGGCTTTGGAACGGATTTAAGCTTTAAAAGCGTTTTTACCATTTGCTGAATTTGATTTTTATCCGCCCTACCGTAGCCTGTAATAGCCTGCTTTATCTGCAATGGTGTATATTCGTAAAGCCTACCGCATTCCTTAATACAGGTAAGCAAAATTACACCTCTTGCCTGAGCAACGTTAATTGCCGTTTTTTGGTTGTTGTTAAAGAATAACTCTTCAATAGCAACCTCATCAGGCTTATATTTGTCTATAAGCTTTTTTAAGGACTGCTCCAGCATAGCAAGCCTAGTGGGCAAGCGCTCTTCCTTAGGTGTTAAAATAACGCCGTAGTCAAGCACCTTAACGCCACCGCGCGCATCCTTATCAAGCACCCCGAAGCCTATCGTTGCAAGCCCGGGGTCTATGCCTAAAATAACCATATTTTTATCACCCGTAATTTTAACCTGTATTAAACACCAAAGGTTTTAATCACAAAATCGGCTTCAACATCATATTTACAGCATAAAAAGGATTCCCTAATCTGATCGCAAAGCTTAACCCCATAGTGTAAATTAAAGGTAAGTGGCTCTGCGGTAGCCTTAAAATAACTCTTCTCTTTATCAATCAAATTGGGATACGTTAACAGATAAGCCTTTTTACCGCGCAAGAACATCTTAATTTGAGGATCACTGCACTTCATGTAATAATCGTAAATGATTTTTTCCGGCGTATCATCGGGGAAATAAGTAGTGCTAAACGTGTGCTCGCCAATTTTAATCGAGCAAGGTTTCCCACCCACTCTTTCCGGCTTTTCATTTTCCTGTTCATCATCTAAGGTAAACCCTAAACCCTTTATGTTGTTAACCAACATTTGATAATCCTTATCTGTATAGGTAACGAAAAACTCGCCCTCTACACAGGCAATAAACTCATCGTTAACCAAAAGACTGTGCGCCTCACGAAAATCGGGGGTATTAAACACGCCTTGAAGTTCTTTAAGGTCACAACCGGGGTTTCTTTTGATATAATCTAATATTTTATAGGCGAGCGCAGTGAATTTTTTTGCCTTTCTGTTAATATCAAAAACGGAAACCTTTTTAAAATCCTTAAATGGTGGGAATCTTTTATATACTTCCCTTTTAAAATCCTTTAACTGCTCGTCTGTTGCAATAATTTTTAAACCGTTATCTGCAAAATCAACCAATTTGGTATCCTTGATAGAGAGAAAAAAATCAAATAGCCTTCCCTCTTTACCCCTAGCTATTGCAGTAAATTCAGCAAAGGGTATAAACTTGCATTCCTTTGCTCTTTTTAAAAAATATCTTGTGAATGTAATCATTAGTTATCAATCCTTTTACCCATTCCGGTAATAACGTTTATTACGTCGTAAAGTTTTGTAGATACAGGCAGTGAGTTGTATGCACATAAGTCGCTGTGCATTTTAAGCTGATCACAACGGTTTACGTCAAAGAACCAACCGTTTGATATATGGAATCTGTTCCAACGCTCGTGTTCAACTGCTGAAAGCCTATTAATTTCCTCGTTATCTATTTCCATGCCGTTTAGCAAAGCAAGTCTATAACAAGCCCAGTAATAATTGCTAAAAATAGAAGTTG
>JAZSMG010000018.1:0-4337 GCA_045535775.1 Christensenellaceae bacterium
CCTTCGCCTGCCGGATACAAACCTACTGTGTTTACACTTTGTAAATTTTCACCGCGCAAAATTCTAAGAGGTGAAGAAGTTCTACTTTCTACCCCTGTAAATATTGCACCGTTTTCTACAAAGCCCTTTATTTTTTTAGACATATCTATTGTAGCACTAATTAATGAATTTGTAAACGATTTTTCAAAAAAATCATGTAATGGATAAAATTCTGTGCCAAGATTATAGGTTGGAAGGACGCCGTCAAAGGAAAAACTCTCTTTTTTATTGATAAAATCTTTAACCAGCTGAACGGGCGCTTTATAATTACCACCACCGGCAGTATAGGCTTTTTGCTCTAATGCTCTTTGAAATCTTACACCGGAAAGCGCATCTTCACCGCAAAAATCAGCGCGAGTAACCTTGCACACAAGGGCGCTATTTGCATTCATACCGTCACGCGCAAATTCACTCATACCATTGGTAACAACTGCATTTTCCTCACTGGTTGCAGGCATAACGTACCCGCCTGGGCACATGCAAAAGGTAAAAACGTCCCTTTCACCTGCATGGCTAACCAATTTATATTCCGCACTTGGCAGTAAATTAAACTGTTTTCCATACTGAGCAAATCCAATAAAATCCTGGCGATGCTCTATTCTAAATCCCACAGCAAAATCCTTTGATTCCATAACGACACCGCGCGAATTCAACATCTCAAAGGTATCGCGCGCACTGTGTCCCACAGCCAAAACAACTCTTGAAGTTTTTATTAAATGCTTAACGGCATTTTTTTCATAAACAACCCCTTCTACCGCACCGCTTTTTAAAAGCAAATCACAAAGCCTTGCATTAAAAATAACGTCACCGCCAAGGCGAATAATTTCATTCCTAATATTCTTTATAACGCGTGGCAAATTATCACTGCCAATATGCGGTTTTGCAAGGTATGCTATTTCCTTTGGTGCGCCAAAATCAACGAAGTCCTCAAGCACGGTTTGTATGCGTTCATTGTTAACTTGTGTGTTTAACTTGCCATCAGAAAAGGTACCTGCACCGCCTTCACCGAACTGTACGTTACACTCTGTATTAAGTTTACCGGCAGTATAAAAAGTGTTGGTGATTTTTTTGCGATCCTCAACGCAACTACCTCTTTCAAGCAAAGTAACCTTAACACCGCTTCTTGCCAAATACAACGCGCAAAAAAGCCCGCACGGCCCGCTTCCAACAACAACTGCTTCCCCTCGAACCTGGCGATAATCGCGCTCTAGGGGCTTTTCTTGTGTTAAAGAGTAATCCACGTTATACAGAAAAAATATATTTGCTTTATCGCGTGCATCAAGTGATTTTTTAACAATTTTAAAAGTTTTTATATCTTGAACTTTAATTCTTTCAGATTTTGCAAGCTTTAAAATTAAACTTTCTTCGGGCTCGCCAATTCTTAATTTTATACCGTTAACCCTTTTCATCAAGAATCGCCTCCGACGCAATCATTGCACTTGTAAACGCCCATTGAAGATTGTATCCACCGCAATCTCCATCAACGTTAAGTGCTTCACCTATAACGTATAAACCTTTAACCTTTTTACTTTGCATGCTTTCAACACAAATTTCTTGAGTGTTTATTCCACCGCTAGTAACTTGCGAGCTTTCAAAACCCGCAGTTCCTTCTACCTTTAAAGTAAAACCCTTTATTGAATAAACTATATTATACACAGAAGATTTTTTTGCTATATCAGTGTGTAAAATATTGCAATTTCTTGTGATTGCATATATAAGTCTAGTTGGTAAAACGGAAATTAAAACCTTTTCCCAATCCTTTTTTCCATCACACTTTTTAATCAATTTATCAATTAAAAATTCAGCCGAAATATTGGGAAGAAATTCTATTTTAAGTATAGGATTTTTTGCCTCACCTAAATATGCAGAAAGCGCAAATATACTGTTACCGCTAACGCCGTAATCGGTAAAAAGCAAGTCACCTTCAAAGTCTTTAACTCGGCTCTTTCCATCAAATAATTCAACCTTTACTTCCTGTTTTATTCCCTTTAAACCTTTAAGCTTTTCCTTTTCTGTCTTAATCTGAACCAATGAAGGGCTTAACTTAGTTAATGAATGCCCTAAATCTGTTAAGAGCTTATAACTTTTCCCATCAGTCATAAAACCGGCACCGCTACTTCCGCCAAACGCGCAAATAACTTTTTTTGCGAAAATTTTATTGCCATCCGAGCATTCAATACAAAAAGCATCTTGCTTGGTAATCTTTTTTACGTATGCTTCGGTTTTAACGGTAACGCCCAAGTCTTCAAGTTTAAAGCGTAAAACGTCTAAAATTGCGCCTGCCGTAAATGATGCAGGATAAATTTTATTCTCTTTAACGTCAGTGATTAATCCAAGATCATCAAAAAAATTTAAAAGTTCGTTTTTTGAATATTTATGCAATGCACTTTTTGCAAAAACAATGTCACCATGGTAAAAGTTTTCGCTTACGATTACGTTGGTAATATTGCCCTGCCCATTACCTGTTGCAAGTATTTTTTTGCCTATTCTTTTGTTCCCTTCTAAAATAATAACCTTGGATCCAAGTTTTTTACCAAGCTCTACGCCTGCGCATAGTCCTGAAAACCCGCCGCCAATAATTGCAACAGAATACATATAATAACTCCACCAGAATACTTTTTTAAACCTAAACGTAAAATAATTGACTTTAAAAACCAAATATATTAAAATATATCCTAACAAGCTTAAGAGGTTATTTTACTTATGATAATTGATTATTTGAAGGCTAACGCCCGTTTTTCGTTGATTTTTTTGATTTCAACAATAATTTGCGCTTTAATTATAGCACTAATTGTAATTTTTTACAAGAAAAGCAAATCTAATATTTCAAATGATTTATCTAAAAATAATGAAAATAGTGAAAATTCATTGAAAATCTTAGACAATTTAACAAATCACGAAGATTTTGAGAATAAAAATGGCTTAACTGATGAATCTTTAAAAAACTCTAATACTGTTGAAAATGACGGAACTGCTTTTGAAATCAAAAATAAAAACGAAAACCCTGATGGAATTTATTCTTTTGATCAAATCAATTTACAACAGGAAGAAGGTGATATTGAGTTACCTATAGAAGAGGAATGTAATAATTTACAATCTGATAGTGAAATAAGCATTATCAATTCAGTAAGCACAGAGTCTACCGTAATAGAACAAAGCTCAACAGATGAAAATGCGCCTGTTAAAAGTGAATCTATTAAGTATGCAGGAAAATGGATTATATATGAAGAAGATGGTAGATTTTATGCAGAATTAAGAGCTTCTAACGGCGAACTGATGTTAAGAACGGAGTACTACTCTTCACTAAGCGGAATAAAAAGTGGTATAGAAACACTTAAGAAAAATATTGAAATGGAAAACTATGCCATTAACCTAGATAAAAACGGCAACTTCGTATTTAAAATTTTTTCCACTGCAAAAAGACTTCTTTGCGTTGGTGAAGGATATTCCACAAGAGAACAGTGTGAAAAAGCATTCAATTCTGTTAAACGTTTTTCTCAAACAGGTAAAATCGTTATAAACGGCAAATAAAATGAATGCATTACTAAATAAATACAATATCGATGAGGTTCATCCAATTAATTACGGATGGTCAGGCGATAAAAAATCTGTTCTTATTGATAAAAACGGCAAAAAATATATATTACGCGAATCCCCCATTGAGTTATACGATAAAAGAACCACACAATATTCTTACGCATTACAACTAAGCTCTTTAAACGAAAACATTGCAAAACCGATAGATAAAGGTGTACTTAATAACAAAAAAACATTTTTTATACTCTATTCGTACCTAGAAGGTGAGGATGCCGAAATCGCAATTACTAAATACACCGACGTTGAGGCGTACAACCTTGGAATTAAAGCAGGTGAAATTTTAAAAAGCATTCATAGAGCAAAGATTGTACACGTAACGACTCCTTGGTATGTAAGTTACGTTAAAAAATCCAAGATTAAAATTGATAATTACCAAAACTGCGAAATAAAATTGCCAAAAGGTGATTTAATATTAGACTATTACAAAAACAACTTATTTTTAATGCAAAGCAGACCGCTTGTTTATACGCATGGCGATTACCATTTAGGTAATATGGTTATTGACAACGGCAACCTTGGCATTATTGATTTTGATAAAATATCAATAGCAGACCCATATGACGATTTTAAGCCCTATTGCTGGAACGCTTTAAAAAGCGAACATTTTGCCACAGGTTTAATTAACGGATATTTTAATAATGCAATACCCGAAGACTTTTTTACCATATTAAAATTTTACACTGCAGAATCATTAATATCAC
>JAZSMG010000252.1:0-4559 GCA_045535775.1 Christensenellaceae bacterium
ACCAATAGCGATTGCAAGAGAGTCAACACCGGTTCTCTTAACGAATTCTTCAACCTCTTCAGGTCTGGTGTAAGAACCAACTGCGTGGCTAACTTCGTCTTCGATACCAGCTAAGGTTCCAAGCTCGCCTTCAACGGTAACACCGTGATCGTGAGCGTATTCTACAACCTTTTTGGTAAGAGCGATATTTTCTTCAAATGAGTGGGAAGAACCGTCAATCATAACAGAGCTAAATCCGCCGTCGATACAAGCCTTGCAGGTTTCAAAGTCAGGGCCGTGGTCAAGGTGTAAAGCGATGGGAATTTCGGGGCATTCTAAAGCAGCAGCTTCAACTAATTTAACAAGGTAAGTGTGGTTAGCGTAAGCGCGCGCACCCTTAGAAACTTGTAAAATTACGGGAGCTTTTTCTTCTTTGCAAGCTTCAGTTATAGCTTGAACGATTTCCATATTGTTGACGTTGAAAGCACCGATAGCATATTTGCCGGCGTAAGCTTTTTCAAACATCTTTTTTGTTGATACTAAAGGCATTGGTCTAATCCTCCGTGAATTTAATTTTTCTATAATAAGTATATACTATTTTTTAACTTATTGCAAACCTTTTTTATTTTTTTTTGCAAATTGAAAAAAAATTTACTAAAAAACAGTTGCCAAGTTGCCAATTCTGTGTTATTATATGGGTAGATAAATTACTAAGTCAATGCCGATTTTACTAATCGCCGGCGATAAAGTAACCGAATTTGTATCCGCCAACGCTTTTGGTCCTTTCCGAAAACGTCGCCGGAAATTTGTTTTTGCTTTTTTAAGGAGTTATTATGAAGCTTGGATTTGTTGGTATTATAATCGAAGGGGATAGAGGCGTTGCTTCAAGCGTGCAAGCAATTTTATCTGAATACGCAGAATTAATCGTTGGCAGAATGGGGCTACCAAGCCTTGCTAACAACGTTTGCATGATAACCGTGGGTGTTAAGGGCCCGCAAGAAAAAATATCTGCCCTTTCCGGTAAGCTTGGTAGATTAAAGGGTGTTAAGGTTAAATCTGCAGTTAGCGATATAGACGTTGAATAATATTTGCAAAACTGCCGATAATCGACTTATAGGCACACTTTTTAAATAAAAAAAATATATAAGGCGTTATTTTTAGCGCCGAAAGGAGTAAATATGAAAAAATTTAAAAAACTATTATGCGCCATTTTCTCAGTCCTATTTATTTTTGCATTAGGTTGCAACAGCGTTGATGGTTGCAACAGCGTTGATAATAGTTTAAAAAATGAAACTAAAACCCTAACCTTTGTTGCACCCGACGGTGCGCCCGCACTTTCCATTGCGAAGTTTATTAAAGAGGGCGAAAGCTTCGGTATGAATGCAAACGTTAATTACAGCGTTGTTTCCGCAAATAATATTGGCGGATTTATGCAACAGGGAAAGGCCGATTTAATGATTATTCCCGTAAATGCGGCTTCTAAGCTTTACAAGGCAAACGCAAGCGATCCATACAAGATGGTTGCAGTAATTACTCACGGTAATCTTTATATTATGTCTAGCGATAACACCCAATCATTAAGCGACCTTAAGGGTAAGGTAATCGGCGTTATAGGTTAAGGCTTAGTTCCCGATTTAACCTTTAGAGCAGTTCTTGCGGATAACGGCTTACTTGATGACGTTGTTGTTGGCGAAACCCCAACTGAAGGCAAGATTACCGTTAGATATTTTAACCAAGCACCCGATATGATTCCTCTTTTAAAGCAAAACAAGCTTAGTGTTGGTCTTCTTCCTGAGCCTGCTTGCACGAACTTAACAAAGGTAGCAAGTAACGTTGAATGGACAAGATTAGACCTTCAAGAGCTTTACGATAGCGAGCTTAAGGCATACCCCCAAGCAGTTTTAATGGTTAAAACAAGCGTTTACAACCAATTTAAAACTCAAATAGACGGTATGAAGAGCTACTTCGATGCAAACGTTACTTGGGTTAAGGAAAACACAGAACTTGCAGTAAACGCAATAAACAGCGCTTTACCTGAAGGCGTAACCCCCAGTTTAGTTGCTCAAAATATCAACGCAACCGTAGTTGATAACTGCAAAATTTACTTTGAAGCATCTTCTTTAGCTAAAAATTCAGTTCAACTTTATATTAACAAAATTATAGCAATTCCCAGTGATTCAACCGTTCCCGCTGCAAAAGCAGTAAGTGATGATTTCTTTGCGTAAATGAAAAATAAAAGCACCCTTTTAAACGTGGCGTTACCTTTGCTAACCGTACTAAGTATTTTTATCTTATGGGCGGTAGCAAGTAAGATTATAGGTAACGAATATATTTTACCAAGCGTTACACAAACGCTAAACGCCTTGCTATTGCTTCTTAAAAGCAAGGGGTTTTACGTTGCTGTTTCGTTCACCTTTTTAAGGAGTATTTTAGCCTTTTGTATTTCCTTTATTTTGGGCTTTTTGCTTGCAAGATTAAGGACTAAATTTGCTCTTTCCGGTAAGGTTATAGAGCCCGTTATCGGTGTTATACGCGCACTTCCTACTATTGCAGTCATACTTTTACTGCTCTTTTGGACGACCTCTAAAATAGCCCCAATTATAGTTACCGTTTTGGTAGTTTTGCCTACCTCTTACACTCATATGGTAACTGCCTTTGAAGGAATAGATAAAACCTCCGTAGAGGCAGGCGCGGTAGACGGTGCAACCGTAAAGCAGTTGTTTTTATTCATAGAGTTTCCGCAAATAGCCCCCGCCTTTTATAAGGCGATAGGTAGCGGAATATCTTTAAACTTTAAACTTATGGTTGCGGCAGAGGTGCTTGCTCAAACGGCAAAGTCCTTGGGGTATATGCTTAATACGTCTAAGGTGTATTTTGAAATTTCGCAAATGATGGCGCTAGTTCTGGTGGCTGTTGTTATTGGTGTTGCGGTAGAGCTTGTATTTAACAAAATATCGCGCGTTGTAGAAAAGTAGTTATTATTCATATAAGTAAGTATAAAACAGATAATCGTTGTTCATAATTAAATTGCCACCTTATGGCGCGCGCCGTCATAAAATAATAATGGGGCAGGTTGATTTATGGATAACGATTTTCATATTATTAAAAGAGGAGAGTTATATTACGCGGACTTAAGCCCCGTTATCGGTAGCGAGCAAGGGGGTGTTAGACCGGTCTTGGTTGTTCAAAACGACGTTGGTAACCGTTACAGTCCAACCGTAATAGCCGCCGCGGTAACAAGCAAAATAAACAAGGCAAGGCTTCCCACTCATATAGAAATTTCTGCCAGCCTTTACGGCTTAGCCAAGGATAGCGTTGTGTTGCTAGAACAAATTAGAACTATAGATAAACGGCGCTTAAAAGATAGAATAGGGCTTTTATCGGAGCAAACTATGATGCTTGTAGACGATGCCTTACTTATTAGCTTGGGTTTTGTAAAAAATAAATTTTCTAAACCAAAGGATGCTCTTTCTTACGTAAAATAATAAATATATTATAAGACCGCAGGTTGCTAAAATTGCAAAGGCGGTCTTTTTTTATAAAGAAGGTGATGCTTTATAGGTTAAATATTGTTTTGCCCTTGAATCTGTTAAAGGTAAAAGCAATTTTTTGTTTAGCAGTCTTATTTTTAAAGTTGAAAAAAACAGTAGAAATACTAGCACTGTATAAAAAAACACCGCTAAAAAGCAGGTTAATTTTTAACGAAAAAATGCTTTTTATAACAAAAAAATCAAATATTTAAAAATTATTCAAAATTATTTTTCCGCATTTTATCTGCGATTTTGGCACTAAAATAAAAAAATTTTAAAAAAAGTGACACAAAACTGATTTTTTTTGGTATAATATTAGCAGTCAAAGAGCAAGAGTGCTAACACTCAAATACAAAGATTGCTAATTTATATAAGGAGTATAAAAATGAGAAATTATTTATTATCTAACGAATACGCATTAATGGACGATTTATTTAACCAATTTTTTAAAGACGTTAACGAAGAAAGATTTACTACCTTAAAGGCAGACGTAATTAAAACGCAAAAGGGCTTTGAGGTAGAAATAGAAATCCCCGGCTTTAACAAGGAAGAAATAAACGTTACTTACGAAAAGGAATTGTTAACCGTTTGGGCAGAAAGAAAGCCTGAAGAACTTAGCGAGGATAGCTCTTACCTTCGCTTAGAAAGAGCGCGCAAGGTAAAACGCGCCTTCGTGGTGAAGGGGATAGATGAAGAAAATATTGCCGCTAAGTACGAAAACGGTTTGTTAACTCTAACCCTTCCTTTAAAGGAAAAAGCAGAGGTTGCAAAAAAGGTTTGCATTGAATAATTAGAAAAATAAAGGATAGTTTGTTCTTTATCTTAAACGTTTTGTAAAAAAGTTTTTTGCTAATAAGTATGCAAACTCAAAAAGCCCTTGCGGTAATAAACCAATAAGCTTTATTGCAAAAGAAAGATAAAAGAAAAAACTCTTTGTTATAATAAAAAAAGCTTATTTTGCCGTAAGATTTAAATTATATTATTTTAAACAATTACTAAGTAGTTGCTAAAATTTTTTCATAAGTGGTTTTTTACATACCATTAAACGTT
>JAZSMG010000096.1:0-3370 GCA_045535775.1 Christensenellaceae bacterium
ATAAAAAAGAAAACGCAGTAAATAAAAACTTCATACTAACCGGCGGTGATGGGGGAACTCTATTCACCTTAGCAACAGCGATCCCCTTGGTTATATCGCTAATATTTTCCTTTGTTTTAATAGCGAGCAAGCTAAATACCACGGAATTTTCGCAAAGCGCGTTATACAAATATTTATCGTTTGGGCTTTCATTGGTATCATTATTTGTGGTGCTAATTTACCTAACTAAGAAGCATAATTTAGACTTACCGCTCGCAATAGGTGTAAAAAAGTGCAGTGGTATATATTGTTTAATAGCGGTTGCTCTTGCATTCGGCGCTCTTTTTGGGCTTGGTTGGATAAACGATTGGTTTATTTCCATTCTAAAAAACGCAGGCTATAAATTGCAAGATATAACCTTACCCAAGCGCCACTTTGGCGATTATATTCTTTGCGTGGTTATCGTTTGCTTTCTACCTGCCGTTTTGGAAGAGAGTATTTTTAGGGGCTTACTGTTAAACGGTGCAAGAAAATGCGGTGCGGTTTTTGCCGTTATTGCGTGTGGGGTGCTTTTTTCACTCTATCACAAAAACCCCGCTCAAACCCTTTATCAACTAATAATCGGCTTAACCTTAACGCTATTGGTTATAAAAAGCGGTTCAATCATTCCCAGTGTAATTTTTCACTTCATCAACAACTTATACGTTGTAACGATGTATTTTTTAACTCCGGAAGGCTTCACGTTTGATAAGACGGTGCAAATAATTTTATGCGTTTTGGGTGTTATAGTATACGCAATTTGCGTTTTATACCTAATTCTTAAATGCAAGCGCCCTAAAGAAGACGTGGAATTAGATAGCGAATATGCCAAGATTTCAGATAAAAAGCAGGAAATTAAGTTCTTTTTAGTTTTTTCTGCACCCGGGGTTGTTGCTTGCTTGCTTATTTGGGTAGTTAATTTAATTTCTAGCATATAAACCGCTTAATTAGTTGTTAATTCAATTTAAAAGGTAAAAGGTTAAAAGTATGTATAAGGTCAACGTGGTGGCGGTAGGCAAGGTGAAGGAAAAATACTTTGCAGACGCTATAAACGAATATTCAAAGCGCTTAACCCGCTTTTGTGAATTTAATATTACAGAGTGCAAGGAGCAAAGCTTAGAAGATATTCCCGAAGCGCTTGCATTAGAACGTGAAAGCGAAGAAATTATCAAAAAACTTCGCGGATACGTTGTTGTAATGGCAATAGAGGGTGAAAAGTGTGATTCCGTTAAGCTTTCTAAAACCTTGGCGCGCGTTAAAGATAGCGTTGGCGAAATAACCTTCGTTATCGGCTCTTCCTGCGGTATAAGCGATAAGGTTAAAGCAAAGGCAGATAAATTGCTTTCCTTTTCAGATATGACCTTTCCGCATACCTTATTTAGGGTAATGCTATGCGAGCAGATTTATCGTGGATTTATGATCGGTGGGGGAGGTAAATATCATAAATGAATTCCCTAAAGCAATCAAAAAAGCAATTAGAAAAGTTAGAAAAGCAAAAACAGGAACAGATAAAACGTGACGAGTATTTTATGAAAATGGCTATAAAGCAGGCAAAACTTGCTTTAAAGGCAGGGGAAATTCCCGTTGGTTGCGTTATAGTTAAAAAGGGAAAAGTAATTGCTCGCGCTCAAAACAAAAAGGAAAGAAAGGATTGCGCTATTTACCATGCGGAAACGCTTGCTATTATAAGCGCTTCAAAAAAGCTTGGGTGGAGGCTTGACGGCTGTGAAATGTACGTTACCTTAGAGCCCTGCCTAATGTGCGCAGGCGCAATAGTTTCCGCGCGTATAGATAGGGTAATATTTGGCATGAATGAAAACAAATCGGGTGCTTTTGAAAGCAGAAAAGAGCTTTTTGAAAATAGCGGATTAAATCATAAAACGCAATTTACCGCCGGTGTTTTAGAAGAAGAGTGCAGAAAAATTTGGGATGAATTTTTTAAGCAAAAGCGTGAAAAGGTAAATAAGCAGTAACCTTAAAAAAATCTTGAAGCTTAAATTAAAATTAGCAAAATCTTGTTTTTAAACAAGAGTTAGGCAAAAGCTTTGCTTTTTTTAAGCTGAATAGGGTAAAATTATTGATTTTTCCCCGCTTTTTAATTGACTAATTTTGTAAATTCTTATATCATTAAAATAGTAACTCAATATTTTACGGAGGGCGTATGATTACACATAGCACAGAAATTAAGTTATTTACCGGTAATGCAAACAAGCCTTTAGCAGAAGCAATCGCAAAAGAATTAAAGGTAGAGCTTGGTAACATTGAAGTAGGTCACTTCTCTGACGGTGAAACTAGCGTTCATATTGGCGAAACCGTTCGCGGAAGAGACGTGTTCATTATTCAATCCACATCCTCACCCGTTAACGAAAATTTAATGGACTTGCTTATTTGTATTGATGCTTTACGCAGAGCGTCTGCAGGCAGAATTACTGCAGTTATGCCTTATTTTGGTTATGCCCGTCAAGACCGTAAGGCTCGCCCACGTGATCCCATTACCGCAAAATTAGTTGCAGATATCATTACCTCTGCCGGTGCGGATAGAGTTCTAACCGTAGACCTTCACGCCGCTCAAATTCAGGGCTTCTTCGATATTCCCGTTGACCACCTAGAAGGCGGAAATATATTGTGCCAACACTTCGTTGAAATGTTAGAAGGTAAGCCTCACGATGATTTCGTTGTTGTTTCACCTGACGTTGGCTCTGTTGCTCGCGCACGTAAAATTGCTCAAAAGATAAATTGCCCCATGGCTATTATTGATAAAAGAAGACCTAAAGCAAATCAGGTTGAAATTATGAATATAATAGGCGAGGTAAAGGGTAAAACCTGTTTATTAGTAGACGACTTAATTGATACCGCCGGTACTATTTGCCAAGGCGCAGAAGCTCTTCATAAAAATGGTGCAAAAGAAATTTTTGCTTGCTGTACTCACGCAGTTCTTTCCGGCCCCGCTATAGAAAGAATAGAAAAGTCACCCATTCAAAAATTGGTTGTATTAGATACCATCAATATGCCCGAAGAAAAGCGCATAGGAAAAATAGAAATTCTTTCCGTTGCTCGTCTTTTAGCAAAAGCTATAGAGAATATATACCTAGATAAAAAGATGAGTGAAGTCTACGATAAATAAGCCCTATCTACTTCGCTATTGTCACGAAAGATGCGCTTTATTCGGGTTACGTACGGCAAGTACGCGCCCCTTCATAAATGCTCCTTTCCTGCTACTAGCTCGCATCTAGTGCTTATTTACAATAAGCCCTATTTTGGGGCTCTTCCCAAAAAGTATTTGGAATAAAAGCGCTTATATACTTCGCAATAGTGCAAAAACTTTACGTTTTAGCCTCGGTCATGTACGGCA
>JAZSMG010000019.1:0-31467 GCA_045535775.1 Christensenellaceae bacterium
AGTAAACAAGGATTTTTTTATTTACTTTTGTTGTAATATATGGTATACTGCTAATATAATACGAAAGTATTTAAAAGGAGGTTTATGATGGCAAACAAATTTAGTAACGGACAAGCTTACACGCGTGACTCTTACGTGCAAAAGTATAATACTTCAAGATTGAACTTGCTGCTAGTAGTTGTTTTTACGTTGATAAACTTAGTATTGTTGATTACTAATGCGAATAGATATTTTCTTTTTTCTGCATTTATACCGTATTTTATAGCAGAAATCGGTATGATATATTGCGGTCGCTTACCGGATGAGTTTTATACCGGCGAATGGGCAGGAATGGTTTATTGGGATAATTCCGTATTTTCTATTTTAATAGCTCTTTCGGTAATTTTTACTCTTTTTTATCTTCTTGCTTGGTTTATGTCTAGCAAAAACCGCTCCGGTTGGTTAATTTTTGCGCTTGTTTTCTTTTGTTTAGATACTCTTGGCATGTTCGTGATTAACGGCATTGAGTTAGAATCTATTATTGATATAGTTTTCCACGCTTGGGTAATTTATTATATTGCCTTAGGCATTCACGCTAACAGTAAATTAAAACGCCTTCCTAAAGAAGTTAACGTTATGCCTTCGCCAATTGCTCAACCTATCGGCGAAGATGCTACGGGGATGGAAACTAGTACACCCAAAACACCTGATTCCCCAATTTTAAGGGAAGCAGATAATACAGTCAAACATAAAGTTTTACTTCAGGTGACGGTTGCAAATTACAATATTTGTTACAGAAGAG
Source organism: Christensenellaceae bacterium (assembly GCA_045535775.1). Taxonomy (GTDB): domain Bacteria; phylum Bacillota; class Clostridia; order Christensenellales; family Borkfalkiaceae; genus HGM11416. The sequence goes on from JAZSMG010000019.1 coordinate 782, forward strand.
TGAAGCATACTAATGAGCTTGTTATTAACGGTAACGTGTATGATGAATATACAGCGGTAATGGAGTTTGCACATGAATTAACCGCTTTTTATGATGGTCACCACATAGTTGCAGGATTAAAAGGGCTTAATAGCTTTATCGCTATAGACGGCGAAATAGTTAGTAAGCAGGTAAGAACAAACTAATCTTTTTAATGAAAATTGGCCTATAGGTCGATTAAACGCATATTTAAAAAATAATAGAGTATAAGCAACGGGGAATATTATATTCCCCGTTTGTTTTTTAGATATGAAAAAAGCAACCCTTTAATTGTCAATACTTTTTTTGTTTTTTATATCTATTTTTTTAGATAAACTCTAAAATTTTTAATTTCCGTTTGCTTTTGTTGTTAACTATTAATCGTTAATTAATTCCGGTTACAATTCCATATTGATCAATATTGATTGTGAAGCCGTTCGTATCATTTGGAACTAAACAGAATTTCGCTCCGTACATGCCACACTTTCTTTCTCTGCCGTCAATTCCAATTAAATCCAATCTTGCAATTCTAATAATCATGTCACTTACGTTTGAATCGTTTAAATTAAAATCGTACAATTTCATATTATTGCTTTTTATTGTGAAAGCACCGGGCTCAACGACGACTTTACTTGCCGTACTGGTATATATGGCAATTTTCCATTTACGATTAGCTCTATCGTCAAAGCAAGGTATTTTAAAATCTGTGTAATCTTTAGATCTGGCTGCATCATAAAGGGTGTCAAGTGAGATGAAAACCATGCTAGGGTTTATACTTATGTAATTATCCCAGCCGTTTAAGCTGCATCTAGGTAAAATAGCAAGAAGGGGATAGGATTTAATTGTGTCTGGTAAGGTGTGATATACGTACCCAAAAGAACTTTTCTTTTTTGCTGGTTTTGGGTTTATTTCATCATCTGAATATATAAGAGTAAATCCTAATCCGGATTTATTCATTCCTGAACCGATAATTGAACATTTGTGAGTGGAGTGTTCTTTACCTTTTTTTGAAAAATTAAACATTTTATATTCTCCTTAAGATTATTTTTTAGGCTCTGTTTTTTTATCTGGCATAAAGCCTGAAAGATTCATTCTTTCCGGGTGAGTGATTGCGCCGATAATGCGCTCCTTTGCAAAGGGAATATCATCTTGAATTTTGCGAATTAAATCCTTAACGTATTCTCTTTGAGTGTGTTTATCTGCAGGGCAGGGGTTCTTTAATATGGGTTTATCACGCATGAAAGCGGTAATATTTTTTTCTGCGGTGTAAATAAGCGGTCTAATAACAGTAATTCCCGTGCGTGACATTAAACTTACCGGTTGGAAGGATGAAATTCTTCCTTCGTATATTAATGAAAGCATAAAGGTTTCTGCTAAATCGTCCGCGTGGTGGCCAAGCGCAAGTTTAGTGCATCCTTCGCGCAAAGCAACTGTGTTTAGCGCCCCTCTTCTTAACTTAGAGCATAAGCTACATGGGCTTGATTCCTTTCTTATATCGAATAAGATTTCTGCAATTTGCGTTCTTTCCACAAAGAAGGGTATATTTGCTTTTGCGCATTCTTCACGAAGTCCTTCGATTTTACTTTGGTCTGTATCCTTAAAGCCCATATCAATAGTGATGGCAATAACTTCAAACTTTTTATCGTAAAAACGGCGCAGTGCAGAAAACAAATATATCAAAAGAAGGCTATCTTTACCGCCGGAAAGCCCAATTGCTATCTTATCCCCCTCTTCTATCATGGAATATTCCTCTATTGCGCGTCTAAACGGCGATAAAAGTTGCTGTAATGTCATAATTCGCTTAAAACTCCTTTTATTTTAAATAAAAATGTGATATAATATATATGGTAAGCGTGGTAGAATGCAAAAAAGCGAATTTTGCATACTTGACGTTTGAATTAGTATATATATTATATATTTATTTTAAATAAAAAACAATTGTTTGAGGTGTGTATGGCAGATAAATTAGTTGAAATTTTACAACGTTTTATATCAAACGGCAATATTTTAACTTTATTTATATCAGCTTTTCCTCTTATAGAACTAAAAGGGGCTATCCCCATTGGATTAAAGCTTGGTCTTACAATCTGGCAGTCCGCTTTGCTGGGATACTTCGGCTCTACCTTGGTTTCGATTCCACTTTTTTTCTTGTTAATACCTATTTTTAATTTGCTTAAAAAAATTCCATTTCTAAAAAAGCTTATTATAAAGATAGAAAACGTATTTCATGCTAAGTCAAGAAAATTGGCAGAAGATGCTTACAAAAAAAAGGGCTTGGGCGAAAGCTTAAGTGAGGAAGAAGCAGTTAGGCAAAGTAGAAAAATTTTAAGAAATGCCTTGCTTATATTCGTTGCGGTACCTTTTCCTGTAACCGGTATTTGGACGGGGACTGCAATTGGTGTATTCTTAGGTTTATCTTTTAAAGAAACATTTCCTGCAATTGTAATAGGCAATCTAATTGCGGGAACTATTATTACGTTATTAAGTGCTTTTTTAAGCGCTTACGTTGATTTGATAATTTACGTTTTATTTGCAATAGCAATAGTAATGCTTATAGTTTTAATTGTTAAAATTGCACTTGCACCAAATACTGAGGAAAAGCAATAAGGAGAGTAGAAGATGCCCTATAGCGCGATTAACCGACTAAAAGAGCTTGTTGATAAAAGTAAAAATATAGTTTTTTTCGGGGGCGCAGGTGTTTCCACAGAAAGCGGAATCCCAGATTTTCGTTCGGTAGACGGGCTGTATAATACTAAGTACGATTATCCGCCGGAAGAGATTTTATCACATACCTTCTTTATGAATAATCCAAAAGAGTTTTACCGCTTTTATTTCGATAAGATGATTTATAGGGATAAAAAGCCAAACGCTTGCCACTTAAAGCTTGCAAAATGGGAAGCAGAAGGAAAGCTTTCTGCCGTGATAACTCAAAATATAGACGGACTTCATTATGATGCTAATAGCGATAACGTGTTTGAATTGCACGGTAGCGTTCGCAGAAATTATTGCCAAAAGTGCGGTAAATTTCATAGCTTAGAGGACATATTAAAAACTGCACCCAACGTTCCATATTGTGAATGCGGCGGTATAATTAAGCCGGACGTTGTTTTATATGAAGAAGAGTTAGACGATTATACCATTCGCAAAAGTATAGCGCATATTAGGGATTGTGATCTTTTAATAGTTGGCGGAACAAGCTTAAACGTTTATCCTGCGGCGGGGCTTATTGGCTATTCAAGAGCGCCCATCGTTATAATAAACAAGACTGTAACCCCTTACGATAAATATGCTGAAGTAGTCGTTAATCAACCTATAGGCGAGGTTTTTGAATTACTGTGAATAAAATAGATTATGAAAAAGCGCGCGAAAAGCAAATAAAAGAGGCAAAAGGAAAAAAACTTTTACTGCATTCCTGCTGTGCTCCTTGTAGCTCCGGGGTGCTATATAGATTAGTTGATGATTTTGATATTACAGTCTATTTTTATAACCCTAATATGGATAGTGAGGAAGAATATCAAAAACGCGCAAAAGAGCAAGAAAGGTATTTAAAGGAAGAGTTTGGTAACAAGGTAAGCCTGGTTATTCCAACTTATAATAAAGAAGAGTTTTTAAGTGCCGTTTGCGGTTTAGAAAATGAGCCCGAAGGTGGTGCTAGATGTGAAAAATGCTTTACCGTTCGTTTTTTAAACTGTGTTAAATATGCAGAGCAAAACGGCTTTGATTTTTTAACCACAACCTTAACGGTAAGCCCTTACAAGAATGCGCCAATGATTAACGGCATAGGTGAAAGATTGTGTAAAGATTCATCCGTTAACTGGTTATACTGTGATTTTAAAAAGGATAACGGATATTTAAAATCTATAGAAAATTCCAAAAAGCACGGCCTTTACAGGCAGGACTATTGTGGGTGTGAATTTTCTTTAGAACAAGCAATAAAAAGGAGAAAAGACCGTCTATAGGTCGATAAACGAAGAGTTTAAGTATGTTATTAAAGATTACTGACGTGCAAAAAGGAAGTCTTGGTGAAGAAATGGGGTTTGAAAAGGGTGATGCTTTAATTGCCTTCGATTCTTATCCTATTACCGACATTTTGGATTATATGTACTATGATGCACAAACGGTTTTTTCTGTTAAGGTTTTAACTAAAGCAGGTGAAGAGGTTACTCTTGATATAGACAAGGATGAAGATGATTCTTTGGGGTTAACCTTTGAAGATGACGGTTTGCAAATACGAACGTGCCATAATAATTGCATGTTTTGCTTTGTTCAGCAAATGCCAAAGGGAATGAGGGAAAGTCTTTACGTGAAGGATGACGATTACCGGCAGAGCTTTTTATGCGGAAACTTCATTACTCTAACCAATGTAAGTGATGAAGAAATAGAAAGAATAATAAGATTAAAGCTTTCACCCATTTACGTTTCCGTTCACACAACGAACGGCGAACTTCGTAAAAAGATGTTAAGCAATAGATTTGCAGATAAAATCGTTGATCAGTTGAAAAAACTATCTGACGGCGGTATTGATATTCACGCGCAAATAGTATTGGTAAAGGGTGTGAATGATTGCATTGAGTTACATAATACAATACACACTCTTTATGAAATTGAGGGTGTAAAAACGGTTGCGGTTGTTCCCTGCGGCATTACCAAGTTTAGAGAGGGATTATATCCCATTGAGGATATGACTCAAGAAGATGCAAAAGGAGTAATATATTTAGTTACTCATATAAACATTGCTTACGGCAGAAATTTAGTTTCTGTTGCAGATGAATTTTATTTTAAAGCGGGGCTTGAACTTCCCCCGTATGAAAGTTACGGCGATTTTTGGCAGATAGAAAACGGCGTTGGTATGAGTGTTAAATTTGAACGCGACGTTAAAGAGGCTATTGCCTTTGCTGAAAAGCCATTGTTAGAGCCCGGGCGGTATTTAACCGTTTGCGGAACTAGCGTGTTTAATTTTATGAGTAAGATTGTAAAAGAGGTAGAGCTTGCTTGTAAGGACGTGGAAATTAAACTTGTGCCGATACAAAACGATTTCTTTGGGCATACCGTAAACTGCACCGGTCTTTTAACGGGCGGTGATATAATAAAAGCACTTGAAGAATATAAAGGGCTTTACGATACATTGCTTATACCAAACCCTTGCCTTATGCAGTTTACCGATTTGTTTTTAGATGGCGTTACCTTTGAGCAAATGGAAAAAACTCTTAGTATGAAGGTTAAAAGAGCAAGAATAAATTAAAAAATGAATAGATTGCATTGCAATAAACGAATAATAAATATAAAAATTAGCTGTTTATTGCGAACTGTTTTAAAACTAAAGCATAAAGAATAGGAGTGATATTATGAAACCCATTGTTGCCGTTGTTGGCAGACCTAACGTTGGAAAATCAACCTTTTTTAATAAAGTAACCGGTAAGAAGATATCTATAGTTGAAGATAAGCCGGGTGTAACGCGTGACCGCATATATGCAGATGCAGAATGGTGTGGGCACACTTTTACGTTGGTTGATACCGGTGGTATAGAATTAAAATCAGAGGATGAGATGTGGCGTCATATCAAAACTCAGGCGGAAATCGCTATTGAAACGGCAGATGTTATTTTACTGCTTTGTGACGTTAAGAGCGATATTACCGCTTCCGACTATGACGTTGCAGATATGCTTCGCCGTTCAAGAAAACCCGTTGTACTTGCCGTAAATAAGCTTGATAATTATAAGCCTGAAAAACTTTTTGATTATTACGCTTTAGGTTTAGGCGAGCCCTTTGGTATTTCTTGCGAGCAGTCAACGGGTATTGGTGATTTATTAGACGCTGTTTGTTCTCATCTTGAAAAAATAGAAGAGGAAGAAAGCGAGGAAGAGGCTATAAAGATTGCCGTAGTTGGTAAGCCTAATGCGGGTAAGAGTAGTCTTGTAAACCGATTGCTTGGCTATGATAGAACTATCGTTTCTAACATTTCCGGTACCACGCGTGATGCAATAGATACACCATTTACTGCGCTTGGTCAAAGATTTATCTTGATTGATACGGCTGGTATTAGAAAGAAAAAAGCGGTTGAAGAGGATATTGAATATTATAGCGTTATTAGGGCGCTTGGTGCGGTTAGACGTGCTGACGTGTGCTTAATGGTTGTTGATTCTAACGAAGGACTTTCTGAGCAAGACGTTAAAATTTGCGGTTATATTCACGAGCAAGGCAAGCCCTCAGTTATAGTAATGAATAAGTGGGACTTGATAGAAAAGGATACCCACACCGTTAATGAATTTAATAAAAAATTGGACTGCGATTTAGCGTTTATGGATTATTATCAATCTGTATACGTGTCTGCAAAAAGCGGGCAACGTACCGATAAGATTCTTGCCATGGCGTTAAAGGCTGTTGAAAATTCAAGAAGAAGAATAAGCACCGGTACCTTGAATGAGTTAATTGGTGATGCCGTTCGTACCACAGAACCTCCTTCAAAGAAGGGTAGACATCTAAAGATCTATTACGCTACTCAAGATAACGTTTGTCCACCAAGATTCGTTATATTCGTTAACAATACGGAACTTGTTCACTTCTCTTATAAGCGTTACTTAGAAAACTGTATAAGAAAAGCATTTGACTTTTCATATACTCCCATTAGAATACTTTTCAGACAAAGAGATGAGGACTAAAAGCCCCTCTATAGGTTGATTAACTGCTATTTTAACAAGGAGTTGTTATGGAATTGTATTTTAAGGATTTATGGTGGTCGTTCATATTACTATCTATTGCATCTTATATGATAGGTAACGTAAACTTTGCCATTATAATTTCAAAATTTAAAAATCGTGATATAACAAAAGAGGGAAGCGGTAACCCCGGCACTATGAATATGAGCCGAACGTTTGGTATAAAGATTGGGTTACTTACCCTGTTTTTAGATATCTTAAAGGGTGTTGTTCCCACTTTAATTGCAAGGCTAACTTTTGCAAATATGTATTTTGGGGACTCTACCTTAGAGGTTGCTATAACTGCCCAGTATCTGGCAGGATTTTTTACCGTTGTTGGTCATATATTTCCCGTATCCCTTAAATTTAAGGGCGGTAAGGGAATTGCTACAACCATTGGCGTGTTTTTGGTTTCAGAGCCAATCGTTACTTTAATATTTGCCGCGCTTGCGTTACTTTATATTTTTATAACGGCAATGGGTTCTATGGGTTCATTTATTGCAACGGCACCGCCGGCAATTGCGGCTCTTATTGATTTATATTTATTGGGCTTTCAAAAAGAGCCAACGTTTACTTACGGAATAGCATTCTTTATTATAACTGAATTTTTAGTTGCAGGAATAATTTTATTAACCTGGTATGCACACCGTAAAAATATTAAAAGACTGTTAGCCGGTGAAGAACATGAAACCGGTTGGCTTGATATGATACACGAAAGGCGCCTTCGCAAAATTAGAAAAAAGCTCATTGAACGCGGTGAAATAAAAGAAGAATAATTTTGCTTGTTTTTGTGTGAAATAACGTTTAATCGCGCTATAGCCCGTTTTTTTAAGGAAGATTTATATGAAAAACTTTATTCTTAAAAGCAATGAAATACAACTTGAAGTTTCTAAAATGGGTGCAGAAATTCAAAGTCTTACCCTTAACGGAAAGCAAAGATTTTGGACCGGTAACCCCGAATTTTGGGCTGGTAAAGCCCCCGTTCTTTTTCCTGTTTGCGGAAGAATGAGAACGAAGAAATATTTTTATGAAGGTAAAGAATACCAAATGCCAGCGCACGGATTTGCTAAAATCAGTGAGTTTGAGCCGGTAGAGATTAAAGAAAATCAAATAACTTTTCTTTTAAAATGGAATGATGCAACGCTAGCAATATATCCTTTTAAGTTTGAATTTTATTTAACGTATAAACTAGAAAACAGCACCCTTAAGGTAACAAGAAAGGTGGTAAACTGCGGTGAGAATAAGATGTATTTTTCATTAGGCAGTCACGAGTCTTATTTGCTAGAAGGTAATATTGAAGATTACTGTTTGCGTTTTGAAAAAGAAGAAGATTTTCATTCTATCGTTGTAGATGGCGACGCACTTATTACCGATAAAATTGATAATTTTGGCGATAACACGAATAAATTACAGCTTGGCTACTATTTAGTAAAAAACGATACGGCTGTGTTTGCTAACTTGAATTCAAGAAAAGTAGACCTATTAAGAAATAACGAAAAGTATGCAACTCTTATTTACGACGCGCCCAATTTTTTAATTTGGACAAAAGTAAACGCGCCCTTCGTTTGTTTAGAGCCTTGGTTTAATTTGCCGGATACTAACCTTTCCAATAAGATATTAATTGAAAAACCCGGCATGCTTACGCTTGAGAAAGAGCAAAGCTTTATAAGCGAATATACTATCACTTATTATAAGTAATGAAATAGTTGATAATCGACCTATAGAGCCACTTTGTATTAAAAAATCAATAAAAACAGAAGAAAATATCATGATAAACACGCAACTAACAAAGGAATATAAAAGCAAACTTTCCGTTTACAGAACGCAAACGGCAATTGGTGAGCTTAAAAGAATATTTGAAAATAAGCTTAGAAAAGAGCTTAATTTAAAAAGAGTTTCCGCACCACTATTCGTTGAAAAGGGAAGCGGATTAAACGATGATCTTAGCGGTAAAGAAACCCCCGTTGAATTTTGCGCAGACGGAAAGAATATGCAAATCGTTCATTCTCTTGCAAAATGGAAAAGGCTTGCTCTTTATGAATACGGTTTTCATACAGGGGAGGGAATTTACACTGATATGAATGCAATTCGTAAGGATGAGGCGGTTGATAGAATTCACTCTATTTACGTTGACCAATGGGATTGGGAAAGGGTTATAACTCAAAAGGAGCGTAATCTATCTTATCTTGTGGAAACCGTTAAGAGTATCGTTAAATGCATTAGTGAAACACACGCGGAGTTAAAAAAAGAATTTCATGAGTTAACTTATACTTTTAATAACAAGGTTGTCTTTATAACCGCGGAAGAACTTTACAAGCTATACCCGGAAAAAACTGCCAGTGAAAGGGAACGTCTTTTCGTTAAGCAAAACGGAACTGCTTTTATTATTGGAATTGGTAACAGCTTGCCAAACGGTGAACCGCACTCAATGCGCGCACCTGACTATGATGATTGGCAACTTAACGGGGATCTAATAGCATACGATCCAATTGCAGATGATGCTTTAGAGTTAAGCTCAATGGGTATTAGGGTGGATAGTGAAAGTTTAGGCAAGCAGTTAGAAATTGCTGGAAAGGAAGAAAGAAGTAATTTGTATTTTCATAAGCTTCTTTTAGAAAACAAATTACCACTAACCATCGGTGGTGGAATAGGGCAATCAAGGCTTAGTATGTTGCTCTTGGAAAAGGCGCATATTGGAGAGGTTCAGGTTTCCGTTTGGAATGATGAAGTTATTCAAGAATGTAAAAAGGCAGGTATAACCTTACTTTAATTTAAGGACTTTTTAGATTGAAAATTGCAATCGCTTTAGCTTTTTGTAAATTACTTAAAGCAAATAGCGGTTAAAATTAAGTAAAAAATATTGCTAGTAACCTTACAAGGTTTAAAATAGAGCAAAACAAAAAAGCAGTTTGTTTTAAACTGCTTTTTTAAACAATATTCCCCCGCCTGTGCCGTATAGAACAAATTTATAACCCGCTGTTTAGCAGGTGGGTGCTAAGCGCGTAACGGTCTGACTTCCTGTTAAAGCGGTCTGCTCAAAGACAATGACCACAGGCTTTGCATACGATAAGCGACGTTATGCTCCCTTTTAAATATCGTGGATTAAATTATGCTCTACCTCGTACACCGCAGGTTCAATTACATTATATCAAACTACGCATAAAAAATGCAAGCGATTTTTACAGACTTTTTTATAAAAGAGGTTAATTATGAAAATTACAGTTTTAGGGTGCAACGGCTTGTACCCCAGTAATAAAATAAATACAAGCGGTTATTTGCTTACCGCTAGCGAAGTTAATATAGTTTTAGATATGGGTAGCGGAGTGTTTTCTGCATTAAAGGAGTTTGTTTTACCTGAAAAAGTTAATGCAATTTTTATATCGCATTTGCATTACGATCATATTGCAGATTTAGGTGTTTATAATTATTATTTGGAATCAAAGGCTAAAAAGGGTGAATTTTTTGGCAAAATCAAACTGCTTGTAAAAAATGATGAAAGTGCCGTTTATCGTGCTATAGAGGGACTTAATTACTTTGAAATAGTACAATACGGCAGTGAAGCAGTTAACCTTTGCAATCTTGAACTTAGTTTTTATGCGATGAAACACCCCGTGTTATCACACGCGGTAGTAGTTAAAAGCGGACAAAAAAAGTTTGGATATTTAGCAGACGGTAATATAAGTAAAAATCTAGAAGCTGTTATTAAGGAATGTGATTTAACGGTCGCTCACGCACCATTTTTAAAAGATCAGGGCGGTGAGGAAAAGCCTCATGCGACGGCGTACGGAATTGCATTACTTGCAAAAAAATATAACAAGAAGGTTTTAATTTCTCATTTTGTACCCGATAGTAATTTGAAAGAACTTGAAGGGGAAATATCTTTTGCAAACGAGGTTTGCAAGCTTGTTACTCAGGGTGAAAGTTATTTAGTGTAGTAGGAAAAGGTTGGTTATGCAAAAGAGGGATAGGTTTTTAAACGTAAGACCGGCGGTTATTGCTTGCCTTTCTTTAACGTGCGGTATATTTTGTGCATACCGTTCCTTTTTGCACGGCAATTTTATAAATTTAATAGCCTATATACTTTGCGCTGTGCTTATTGGTAGCATTGCCTTTGTAAAAGGGGATTTTAAGAAAAGGTTTATTGTATTCGTTAGTATTATAAGCGTATTCTTTTTTGTTGGTAATCTTATAAGTAATATAGCAATAAATAAGAGTGAAAGATTACCTTACCACGAAGAAAAGGGTGAGTTTGTGGGAAGAATTTATGAAATCGCTTCCTATGAATACGGATATTTGATTTACTTTGATGAGTGTAAGTTTGAAGATAAAAGATTAAACTCAAAGGCAACCGGTTTTATTTTTAACAGTGAAATTAATCACTATATAGACGTGGGTGCGCGCGTAAAATTTAATGCAAAGATCATTAACAGAGTTAAGGACGGAAAGAACGATGCAGAGATTTTTTCCGGTGTTTATTACGAACTTGAAGATATAGATAAAATAGAGATAATCGACTTCGAGGCGGACTTTTTTGAAATTGCTTACCTAAATTCGCGCGCTTTTTTAAAGAAACATTTATCTAAGGATGCAAGCGGTATTGCCATCGCTTTACTTCTTGGCGATACCAGTGCTTTTAATAAATATAAGTTAGAAAATTACAGGGTTGCGGGCATTGCGCACATATTCGCCGTTTCCGGCTTGCACGTTGGGTTAATGGTTGGTATTTTTACATTCTTGTGTAAAGTGTTTAAGGTTAAAAGAAAATTTAGGCCCTTTTTTGTTTTAATACCCGCTTTTGTATACTGTGGGTTGTGCGGTTTTCGCCCCTCTGCGGTAAGGGCGTTCGTTATGGCGTCGGTTACAATTTTAGCAGATCATTTTGGTTTTAAGAAGGATAATTTATCATCCTCATCAATTGCAGGAATAGTCCTGCTTTTAGTAAATCCCTTTAACTTAATGGATTACGGCTTCAAGCTTTCTTTTATGGCAGTAACCTCAATCTTTCTTTTAAAACCCTTGTTAACAAGGCACGCAAAGGCAGTAAGTTGGCTTGGCGAACCGCTTTCATTAAGTTTGTCTGCTCAAATAGGAACTTTGCCAATTCTAACCAAAATGTCGGGCTATACGTCGATTATCGCCATATTCAGTAATTTAATATTCGTTCCTGTAACAAGTTTTTTATACACTTTTACCTTTGTAAGTTTTGCGGTGGGCGCGGTTTGTTCGCTATTTTCTTTAAACGCAAACGTCATAATGAAGCTTTCTGATATACTAATAACTTCTGTGGATTTGCTCATTTCTAAAATTAATTTTTCTGCTTTTGCAGTGCCAACATCACTTGGCTATCTTTCGGTGGTTTGGTATTTAGCAATGGCGTGTATGAGTGATTATTTTAATCTTACTAAAGCGCAAAAGATATTTTTAGGTGTAATTTCCGTTGTGATAACCTTTGGTGGAACTTGGTTTTTGGCTTTAATTTGAGCGTGGCTTAGTAGAGTATTAAAAAAGAGCTTGCAAAACGGGTGCAACGGTTGCAAAAAACTAGCAAAAAATCTGCAAGCAGAAGGGAAAAGTTTTTATATATATAAAAAAAGGGTAAAAAATATTGATTTTTTGTAAATAATTTGGTAAAATAGGATTGCAATTAAGACTGCGGGAGGAAGCTGTTATGAGAATGGAAGAATTAAAAGCATCATTAGCCACAAAAGTTTCACCCGTATATTTGATTGAAGGTGAGGATGCGTATTTACGTGAGGTTGCTGTAAAAACCCTTAAAGATAAATTTCTTACCTCGCCGGAGCTTAATTTGAATTTATTTGAAGGCTCTTACGTTAAATCATCACCCGATGAAATGGTTGATGCTTTAATGCAGTACCCATTTATGAGTGAAAAGAGGGTTGTTTTGGTAAGGGATTATAACCCAAGCGCAACCGATTTGAAGAATAAAGCACTTGTAAATTATTTTGCAAACCCTGTTGAAACAAGCCTGCTTATAATAGTTAATAACACTGCTTGCGAGCCTTTGAAGAAGATAGCTTGCGTAACGGTAGTTGATTGTGGAAAGGCAAATATGTCAACAATTGTTAGATACGTACAGGGCACTTTAAAGCGCAATAACCTAATAATAACCACAAAAAACGCAGAACTTTTGGCTGAATATTGCAAGTTGGAAATGACGAAAATCAGCGGTGAGGTAGAAAAGCTTATTGCTTACTGTTACGGCGAAGCGGAGGTTACCGCAGAAGCTATTGAGGAGCTTGTTATTAAAGAAAACGACTATCAGGTTTACGAGCTTACAGAGCAGGTTGCGCGCAAAAATGCTTCCAAGGCATACGCAATACTTCAGGATATGCTATCAAAAAGTAACGATCACCAGCGTATATTCACCGCGCTTTATTATCATTTTAGGAAGTTGTTTTGCTGTTCCGTATCCAACAAAGGCTTAAGCGTATTGGGGAAGGAGCTTGGTGTAAAAAGCGAATATGCATTAAAGAAATTGATGGAACAAAGCAAGCGCTTTACCCCAAAAAAACTAAAGCAAACGATAGATATGTTCGTTAAATACGATGCAGATTTTAAAAGCGGAAAGATAACCATAGTTTCCGCATTAAACTTGGCAATGGCTAAAATTATGGAGTAAATTAGCCGTAAAAGGATAAAAACGCTTTATTTTTTGTAATAAATATTATATAATACCAAAAAGAATAGATTAACCGTAATTGGTAAAGGAGAAATAATGACTCTAATAGAAAAGGTTATAAACCTAGCAACCAACCTTAACTTGGTGCATTTGGTTGAGTTTTTATTGTTCACGTTTTCTTTCTTCTTCGTTTTAAACGTTTTAAGAAAGAATAATGCAAAGCTACTAACCATAGTTTTCGTGCTATATTCGTTAGTGGTTGCTTGCCTATCTTATATGCTTGACTTACCCGTATACGCAGTAATAATTTTATTTGCAGTATTCGTTTTAGCAGTAGTGATGCTATTTGCAACCGAAATCAAGCGCGACGTTTGGACTAGAAGCATAAAGGGCTCTGATTCTAAAAACTGGGATAACGGCGCAATAAGGGAAAATGCAAAGGAATGTATTAACGAAATAATTAAGGCAGTTCAAAGCATGTCTAAGAACAACGTTGGCGCTATTATAATCTTAGCAAACTCTAACATACCTTCCGGTATTTTAGATAGCGGTGTTCAAATCAATTCCGATATTTCATCTGCTTTAATAGAAAGCGTGTTCTTCCCCAAAACCCCCTTACACGACGGGGCTATGGTAATTAACGGCACCAAGGTTCAAGCAGCAGGTTGCTTCCTTCCCTTATCACAGGAAATCAATCTACCCAAGGACTTAGGTACTCGCCACCGCGCAGGTATCGGTATTACGGAAACCATTAACGTTACCGCAATAATCGTTTCTGAAGAAACGGGGGTTATCTCTATTGCTCACGGCGGAAAGTTAAAACGCTATGCAGATACGGAGCTTTTAAAGAATACCTTAAAATCTTTCTATTGGCAGGATATGATTGGTTAAGCTACTAGTTTTTAGCTTATTATCAATTACAGTCTTTAAGGAGAAATTATTATGAAAAAGAATGAAATTAAGTATAAGAGCAATAGATTAGCTGCGCTTCCTTACTTTTTATTAGCAATTTTACTTGCGGCAATAGCAGTTGTAGCAATAAATATTTAACAAGAGACAAGTTTTAAAAATTATGAAAAAGGGGCGCTTTAAGTTAAGGCGCTCTTTATTTTTTAATAGCAAATGAAAAAAGCCTTCCAAAAGAGGAAGGCTTTTGCGTTTGGCAAACTTTTAAAGTGATTAAAAACGAAATTCTAAAACTTTCTAACTAAACCGGTTACTTTGCCTAGGATTTCTACGTAATCTAGCACGATGTCTGATAAAGCGGAATTTTCCGGATGTAAAATAATTTTGCCGTTGCGCTTAAAAAAGCGTTTTACGGTGGCGCTGTCATCAATTAAAGCAACGACTATGTCGCCGTTGTCTGCATAAGGTGTTTTTTTGCAAATAATCTTATCCCCGTCAAAAATGCCGGCCTCTATCATACTGTCACCTTTAACGCGTAGCATAAAGCATTCGTCGCTTTTAACAAAATCTGGGGGGAGGGGAAAGTACCCGTCTAAATTTTCTACCGCTAAAATGGGTGTGCCGGCGGTTACCGTACCAATAACGGGTACGCTTACGTAATCCACCGTGTCACAAACGGAAATAGCGCGGTTTTTGTTTGCGTTCTTGGTTAATATTCCGCGTTCCTTAAGCTTATCTAAATAATAGTGAGCGGTAGCGGTTGATTTAATGCCAAGCTCTGCGCAAATTTCCCTTACGGAAGGGGGAAAACCGTTTTCTGCTTGGTATCTTTTTATAAACTGATGAACTTGTTCTAGTTTTTCTTCAATTTTGCCCATAATCGCTCCTTAAACTGATATATTATTAGATTAAATACCGTATCCTGTGCCTAAAAGGGTTGCTAACTGAACCGCGCAAGGTGAGTTAAGCGCACCTTTTAAACCATTATCTAAAAAAATAATATCACAAAAAGAAGAAAAATGCAAACATTTGTTCAACTTTTTTGAATATTTTTATGAATTTTTAATAAAAAATTGGTAAATTTTACACTTTTTAGCATATTTTCTTAAAAAAGTATTGTAATTACTTAAAAAATGTTATACAATAATACAATAAAAACACAACTTTACTTTGAGTGAGGATTTATGGCAGAAAAGGATAACGTAAAAAAATGTGTTTTATTTGACCGCGACTGTGAAAATTGCGGTGAGTGCGAGTTTTGCGATTTAGATCCTACCAAGATTTGCGATAATTGCGGTAAGTGCTTGAATATGGATGACTTTGCAACCATTAAAATTGACGGAATTTACGCACCTGCAAAGGAAGGGGAATTTCCCTCACACAAAACGGTTTTAACAGACGATTTTAAAACTATAGACGATGGCGAAAAGCACTAATTAACCTTAGTTAGTTTTAACTGCCAAATTAAACCAAGCGCTTAATGCGAATTGCTATACGCGTGTGGCTATAACGCGCCTTTTTATCGGTTAATGCACCTTTTTATTTTGGCAATGCGTGCCTCTTTGAAGAAAAGAATATTTTTTTTACTGCCGGGCATATACTTGTAATAGCGCCCTAGGCATATACTTTTAATAACATAACTGTAAGCGGTATTTTAATGAAAGATATTTTATCACAAATTACAACGGTTTCTGACGTCTGCGATCTTAAAAAAGAGGATTTAGTCCCTCTTTGCGAGAATTTGCGTGAAGTCATTAAAGAAACCTCATACGAAAGGGGCGGTCACCTTGCCTCTGCGTTGGGAGCGGTTGAATGTATAACCGCTCTTTGTAACGTGTACAATTTTAATAGGGATAAAATTATCTTTGACGTAGGGCACCAGTCTTACGCTTATAAAATTTTAAGTCGCGGTAAGAACAATTTTGCCTCCTTAAGAAGCAAGAATGGTGAAAGCGGTTTTCCCGATAGCGCAAAAGGCGATCACTTTATTGGTGGGCACGCGGGTAATAGCCTTTCTGCTTGTATCGGTTTGGCTACGGCAAGAGATATGCAAGCGCAAGACCATAATATAATTTGCTTCGTTGGGGATGCTTCCTTTTTTAACGGCGAAAATTTAGAAGCCTTTTTTGCCTGTGATAAAAAGCCGAAAAATATGGTAATCGTTTTTAACGATAACGGCATGAGTATTTCCCAAAATGAAAACGGTGCTTATAAAATGTTGGCTAAGCTTTCACGCAAAAAGGGGTATAAAAGAACCAAAAGATTTTTGCGTAAACTATTCGGTAACAATGCTATAGGCAGGCTTTTAAGGAAATTTAGGGCGGGTGTTAAACGTTATTTTTCACCTGTTAGCGCAATGGAATCACTGGGCTTTAAATATTACGGTTGCTTTGACGGGCACGACCTTAACACCTTAACGGAGGTGTTTAAGGAAGCAAAGGAACGCGGACACTGTGCCTTTATTCACGTTAAAACGGTTAAAGGCAAGGGGTATGAGCCTGCAATGGAAGAAAGCGAAAAGTATCACGGAATTTCAAGTGGTTATGCGGTAAGTGAAAACAGTTTTTCTAACGCAGTTTCCCCAATTCTTTGCTCACTTGCTAAAAAAGACGAAAAAATTATTACGGTTACCGCGGGTATGAAATACGGAACGGGCTTGGTTGATTTTGCTAACGAATTCCCCAATCGGTTTGTAGACGTTGGTATTTGTGAAGAGTACGCGGTAACCTCCGCTGCAGGTATGGCACTTGGGGGATTAAAGCCGATAGTTTGCATATACTCAACCTTTTTACAGCGCTCGTTTGACCAAATCATGGTTGACGTTTGCATGCAAAATGCGCCGGTAATATTCTTAATTGATAGGGCGGGCTTCGTTGGTTCTGACGGCAGAACGCACCAAGGTCTGTTTGATTTATCTTACCTTTCACTTATGCCTAATATGACTGTGCTTGCACCAAAGGATACCGATGAGTTAGCGCTAATGCTAGAGCATGCGCTTACTCTAAACGCGCCTGTTGCAATAAGGTATCCTAACGGCAAAAACGCACCTATAGCTTCATTAACCCCATTTTCACGCATTGGCGAATGGGAAACCTTACTGGAAGGAAGCAAGGTAATGATGCTTGCGGTTGGCCCAAGACTTAACGAGCTTGCTATAAAGGTGGCAAAGCAGTTTAACGGCGAAGTTGGCGTAATAAATGCAAGAAGTGTTAAGCCGTTAGACGGCGAAATGCTAAAACGTTACTCAGATAAAATTCTAATAACGTTAGAGGAAAACGCCTTAGATGGCGGATTTGGTGAAAGTGTGCTTTCATACCTTGTTAGTGCTAAAATTTGCACTGAAGTTATAACTTTAGCGGTTAAGGATGAGTTCGTTTGTCACGCAACTGTTGATGAACAACTTGAGGCTCACGGATTTACAGAAGAAAAACTAAAAAATATAATTTTTGCCCGTATTTGTCAATAATGACTAAAAACGGGCTTTATTTTTGTGCAAAATATCGAAAAAAATTTTCAAAAACCTCTTGAAAAAAAATATATTATATAGTATAATATATACGTGGGGCTAATAGATGCCTAAAAACGTTAGATAGAAGGCTTATATAGCACAAAGGGAAAAGGGCGGAAAGAATGATAAATAATCAATTACCAATTTATTTATTTCATCAAGGCACCAACCATTGCTCTTACCAATTTCTTGGAAATCATTTAGGGGAGTTGGATGGAGTAAAGGGTGTGTTTTTCCGCGTTTACGCGCCAAATGCAAGCGCAATTTCCGTTGTGGGGGACTTTAACGGCTGGGAAATAAATGCTAACTGTATGCAAAGAATACCTGAAAGCGGTATTTGGGAATGCTTTATAGAAGGGATTAAAGAGGGCGCTTGCTATAAATATGCAATACAAACTGCAAGCACTCAGCTTCTTTATAAGTCAGATCCGTTTGCATTCTATTTTCAAAATTCGCCGGGGATGGCTTCCATTGTTTACGATATTAGTAAGTATAATTGGGCGGATGGCGAATATATTGCTGAAAGAGCGAATAAAAATACCCACGATTTACCAATGAGTATTTACGAGGTTAGTCTTTCCAGTTGGCTTCGCCGTGAAGACGGATCGTTACTCACTTATAAGGAAATCGCAAAAGAGCTTGTAAGGTACGTTAAAAAAATGGGGTATACCCACGTTGAGATTATGCCTGTAACAGAATATCCCCACGATCCAAGCTGGGGTTATCAGGTAACGGGGTATTTTGCGCCAACCTCACGTTTTGGCACACCTCACGATTTTATGTATTTTGTAGAGCAGTTTCACCTTAACGGCATTGGCGTTATTTTGGATTGGGTACCCGGGCATTTCCCTAAGGATGAGCACGGGCTTGCTAATTTTGACGGCACGCCGCTATATGAATACGGTGAAGGCTTTTTAAGGGAACACAAGGGTTGGGGAACTCTTGTTTTTGACTGGGGGAAGCCCGAAGTACAATCCTTCCTTACCTCTTCTGCATATTTTTTCTTTGATAAATACCACGTGGATGGAATTAGGGTGGATGCAGTTTCTTCTATGCTCTATCTTGATTACGATAGGGGAGCAGGCGAATGGATGCCTAACGAAGAGGGCGGAAACGTAAATAAAAGCGCAGTTGCCTTTTTGCAAAAGTTAAACCAAGTAATACATTCTTCATTTAGCGGTGTTATCACTGTGGCGGAAGAGTCTACTGCCTTTCCGGGTGTTAGCCATTCCATAAAAGAGGGTGGTCTTGGCTTTGATTATAAGTGGAATATGGGGTGGATGAACGACGTGTTGTATTACATGTCATGTGACCCCTATTTTAGAAGTCAGTATCACAACAAGATGAACTTTTCCATGATGTACGCCTTTAGTGAGAATTTTATTCTTCCCATTTCGCATGACGAGGTGGTTTACGGCAAGAAGTCGTTAATGGGTAAAATGCCGGGTAGCTTAGAGGATAAGCTAGCCCAAGTTCGCGCACTAATGGGATACGCGTATTCACATCCCGGTAAAAAGCTTGGTTTTATGGGTAATGAAATAGGGCAAACGGAAGAGTGGGATTATTCTTCACAAATCCCCTTTGAGTTACTTGAAAAAGAAGAGCATAAAAAACAGCAGACCTTTTTTAAGAAGATGAACGAGTTTTATCTTTCAACCCCTGCTTTTTATGAAATAGAAGATAGCTGGACAGGCTTTAATTGGCTTGTTGCAGACGATAGAAATTCAAATCTATTCGCCTATGAAAGAATTGCATTAGACGGAAGTAAAATATTAGTTATAATCAATTTTTCGGGCGTGGATTTAGAAAATTACAGAATAGGATGCGAAAAGGGTAAATACAGATTGGTTTTAGATACTGATGCAAAGAGTCTTGGTGGAAGCGGTAAGGTTAGCAAAAAGCAGTATGCATCAAAGCTAGCCCCCATTAGCGGAAAAAAATATTCTATTTCCGTTAGCATTCCCAAGTTTACCTGTTTGTATCTTGAAAAAACGGAATAAATAAAGGATTGCAAAAAGCAATCCGTGATTTTATAAAAAATATATTGATATATAATTTGGAGGGAAAAATGCTATCAAAAAAAGAATGCGTAGCTATGTTACTTGCCGGGGGACAAGGAAGTAGATTGTTTACGCTAACTTCAAAAATTGCAAAGCCTGCAGTTCCTTTTGGCGGAAAATACCGTATTATCGACTTTCCACTATCAAACTGCATCAATTCAGGTATTGATACCGTTGGCGTATTGACTCAGTACGAGCCCCTTGAATTAAACGATTATATCGGCAACGGCCAACCTTGGGACTTAGACCGTATGTACGGTGGCGTTCACATTCTGTCACCCTATCAGGCAAAGAAGGGCTCTGAATGGTATAAAGGAACGGCTAACGCAATTTATCAAAATATGTCTTTCATCAAAAGATATAACCCTGAATACGTTCTTATTCTTTCAGGTGACCACATTTATAAGATGAACTATCACAAAATGCTTGATTTTCATAAGGAACGCGGTGCAGACGTTACCGTTGCAACCATAGAAGTTCCTTTAGAAGAAGCTTCGCGCTTTGGTGTTGTTAACGTTGGTGAAGGCAATCAAATAGTAGAGTTTGAAGAAAAACCCAAAAAACCAAAGAGCAATCTTGCTTCTATGGGTATATATATCTTCAACGCAGAAAAGCTATATAAATATCTTGAAGAAGACGAGCAGAAGGAAAAAACCAGTAACGACTTTGGTAAGAATATTCTTCCTTCTATGCTTGCAGACGGCCAAAAAATGTTTGCTTACGTATTCAGCGGTTACTGGAAGGACGTTGGAACTATTGATTCTCTTTACGAAGCGAATATGGACCTATTAGGCGCTAATCCTTCGTTTGATATTTCCGATAGCGATTGGAAAATTCATTCTAAGAATCCTATCGCGCCCCCACACTATATTGGTCTTAACGGTGAGGTTAAGGGAAGTATTGTTGCTTTGGGTTGCGAGATAGAAGGTAGGGTAGAAAACTCTATTTTATCTGCAAACGTTACCGTTGAAGAGGGGGCGTTGGTTTCTGGCAGTGTTATCTTTAGCGGTTGTACCGTTAAAAGGGGTGCAAAGGTTATCAATACTATTATAGACGAAAATGCCGTTATCGGTGAAAACGCAGTTGTTGGAAGTAGCGAAGAGCCCAAGAAGATTACCGTTTTAGGCCGTGAATTAGTTGTGGCTGAAGGCGAAGTAATAGAAGGTGGAAAAATTGTGGAGGGTGTGAAATAATGGATGCATTAGGTATTATATTTTCTAATATACACGACGCAAATTTACCCGAGCTTACAGCAGGCAGAACTACTGCTTCAATTCCCTTCTGCGGAAGATACAGACTTATAGACTTTGCGCTTTCTAATATGGTTAACAGCGGTTTAACTAAGGTTGGCGTTATTACTAAGAGTAACTATCAATCACTTATGGACCACGTTGGTAGCGGTAAGGATTGGGATTTAGCTCGCCGTCACGGCGGTTTAATCATTCTTCCCCCATTTGGTGTAAGCGAAAGCACCTCTTTATACAACACCAGATTGGAAGCGTTAAAGACTGTTACCGGTTTCTTAGCAAAATCAACTGAAGAGTTCGTGGTTTTATCTGATAGCGACGTTGTTTGTAATATGGACTACACCGATTTAATGGATTTCCATAATAGACGTCAGGCAGATATAACCTTAGTTTATCACAAAACTGCGACAAAATCAATTTCGGGCAATAACAATATAGTTTTAGGTATTGAAGAAAAGGGCAGAGTTACCGATATGGCCTTTGATCCCAGCGAATATAAGGGTGAAGAGGTTAATATGTATGCAAACGTTTGCATTATGAGAAGAACTCTTTTACAAAACCTTATAGCAGACGCGGTTGCTCACGGTAAAAGACATTTCGGCGTTGACGTTTTAGGCGCCAACGTAAATAGACTAAAAATATTTGCTTGGGAGCATAGGGGATATTTCGTAAGAATTTCTTCATTACAGTCATATTATGATGAAAGCTTAAAGCTTTTAAATAAAGAAAACAGAGATAATTTATTTGCAAGCGGTGGCGTTTACACCAAGGTTAAAGACAGTATTCCCACAACCTACGGCGAAAAGGCAATCGTTAAAAACTCACTTATTGCAGACGGTTGCTGTATAGAAGGTGAGGTTTATAACAGTATCATCTTCCGTGGCGTTAAAATAGGAAGGGGTACGGTTGTTAAAAACAGTATTTTAATGCAAGATACGTTAGTTGGTGAAAACGCGCTTATCAATTGCATTATTACCGATAAGAACGTTGTTGTTAAGGATAGAAGAGTGCTTTCAGGTTGCTCTACTCATCCCTTCTTCGTTCATAAGAAAACGGTGCTTTAATAAAAGACTATGCGGTAAAGGAAGTTCGCTTTTTAACGGATTTCCTTTACTAGATATGCAATAGAAGGAAAAAATACGGTTAGATAAATAGAATAACCGTTTCTAATAAAAGGAGAAATAAAATGCCAAGAAAAAAAGTAGAAAAAGTAAAAATCAGTTTATCGGAAGGTATGAAGAATCTTCCCAAAAAGCGTGGACAAAAAAGCGCTCCCGTAGCGGAAACCGCGCCTAAAAAGGAAGTAGTTAAAGAGGTTGCTCCCAAAAAAGAAGTAATAAAAGAGGTTGCGCCTAAAAAAGAAGTACCTGTTGAAGTTATCGCAGAGCAACAAACTATTAGCGACTTAGTAGAAATTAAGAATAAAAAGAGCGTGCTTTTCGTTGCCTCTGAAGGTTTACCCTTTATTAAAACGGGCGGATTAGCAGACGTAATAGGCTCTTTACCCAAAGAACTTGCAAAGCGCGATAATTACGACGTTAGCGTAATTATGCCTTTATATTCTAAGATAGATGCAGGCTTAAGATCTAATTTTACTTTCTTGGGCAATTACAACGTTGCGCTTGCATGGCGTAACCAATATTGCGGGCTTTATTCTTGCAGATTAGACGGCGTTACCTTCTATTTTATAGATAACGAATATTACTTCAAGAGAGATACCTTATACGGCTGTTACGACGACGGCGAACGCTTTGCATTCTTCTCTAAGGCGGTAGTTGATACCTTAGGATATCTTGACTTCTATCCTGACGTTATTAACTGTAACGATTGGCAGTCTGCAGCGGTAGTAATCTATCTTAAAACTTTATATAACAGCTCGTTTGGTTTTGATAGAATTAAAACGCTATTTACCATTCACAATATAGAATATCAAGGTCAGTATTCAATGAGTCTAGTAGGCGATTTATTCGGATTCCCCGAATGGGCACATGACAGAGTTGAATATAACGGTTGTTTAAATCTTATGAAAGGTGCTATTGAGCTTGCAGACGGAGTTAACACCGTTAGCCCCACCTACGCAAGGGAAATTAAGGACGCGTACTTTGCGCACGGATTAGAAAGGGTTATTTTAGGCAACGAAAGAAAGCTTTGCGGTATACTTAACGGTATAGACCTTGACCTATATAATCCCGAAACGGATAATTCACTCTTTAAAAACTACGGTGTAAACGATTTATCAGGCAAAAAGGAATGCAAGCGCGAGCTTCAAAAGATGCTTGGACTTCCCGAACGCGACGTACCGGTAATTGCTTTAATTTCAAGATTAGTTTCTCATAAGGGCTTAGATCTTGTTAAGGCTGTTTTAGATGAAATTTTATACGAAGACGTTCAGTTTATAGTATTAGGCAAGGGCGATACCGATTACGAAAACTATTTTAAATATACTGAAGGCAGATATCCCGGTAAGTGCAGGGCGTTAATTGCATTTAACAAGGATATGGCTTCTAAAATTTATTCTGGCGCAGATATATTCTTAATGCCCTCTAAGCAAGAGCCTTGCGGACTTTCACAAATGATAGCCTGCAGATACGCAACTATTCCCGTAGTAAGAAGCACGGGCGGTCTTGCAGATAGCATAATACCCTTTAATACTAATAGAGAAAACGGTAACGGCTTTGCATTTAACAATTACAACGCTCACGAAATGTTATACGTAATTAAAGATGCAATTTACACTTATGGAAACAAGCCGGTTTGGGAAAAATTAATTAATAGTGCTATAACCAGTGATTTCAGCTGGAAAAAATCAGCGCAGTCATACGAAAAACTTTACGATGCTCTTATAGGAGAATGCAAATAAACATGGAGACGAAAATCAAGCTTACCAAAAAGGAAGCTTTAGAGCAAATTAAAAGTAAGCTTTCACGCTATTACGGAGTTACACCGGAGGAAGCATCCTCAGAACAGCTTTACAAAGCCGTTGTAATGATAGTTAAGGATATTCTTTTAGAAAAGAGAAAAAGCTACCATTACACCTTTAAACATTCAAAGGACGGCAAAAGGGTTTATTACCTTTGCATGGAATACCTTCTTGGTAGATCTTTAAAGAATAACGTTTACAATTTAAGTATAGAAAACGCTATTAATTCTGCTTTAAAGGAATTGGGAACTAATCTTGAAGAGCTTTATGAAAACGAGCCTGATGCAGGCTTGGGTAACGGTGGTCTTGGTAGACTTGCCGCTTGCTTTATGGATTCGCTTGCTTCATTAGATTATCCCACCATGGGCTTTTCATTACGCTACGAATACGGCTTATTTAAGCAAAAAATAGTTGACGGTTGGCAGTTAGAGCTTCCCGACGATTGGCTACCCGGTGGCGAAGTATGGCTTACCCAAAGAATGGATAAGGCGTTTAAGGTTAAATTTGACGGTAGAATAGTTGAAAACTGGACGCCTGAGGGAATGAAGATAGATCACGTTGACGCTACCGAGGTTGAGGCTATTCCTTACGATATGATGATATCCGGTAAGGATTCAAGCGCCGTTTCCGTTTTAAGATTATGGACGGCTAAAACCAGTAAATCCTTTGATATGAGAACCTTCTCTGAAGGGGATTATATGCGTTGCGTTCAAGAAGCTAACGAAGCAGAGCTTTTAACCAAGGTTTTATATCCTTCCGATAACCATTACGAGGGTAAATCTCTTCGTTTAAAACAGCAATATCTTTTAGTTTCGGCTTCTTTACAAAATATCTTAGCGGTTCACTTAGAAAGATTTGGTTCGCTTGATAATTTACCGGATAAGGCTAGCATTCACATCAACGATACTCACCCCGCTCTTTGTATTCCCGAGCTTATGCGTTTATTAATGGATGAGCACGGCTATTCTTGGGAAAGGGCTTGGGATATAGTAGTTCGCACCGTTGCGTACACCAACCATACCGTTATGAGCGAGGCGTTGGAAAAATGGAGCGAGGATTTAATCGCGAGAAGACTTCCCAGAGTTTATTCAATTATTAAGGAAATAAATAGACGCTTCTGCGCTGATATGTGGAATCTTTACCCCGGTGATTGGGATAGAATAAACCGTATGAGTATTATTTCACACGGAATGGTAAAGATGGCTAACTTAAGCGTAATAGGCTCTAAAAAGGTTAACGGCGTATCTTCACTTCACAGTGAAATTATTAAGGAAAGTATCTTTAAGGATTTTAACGAAATATACCCCGATAAGTTCACTAACGTAACTAACGGTATTGCATACAGAAGATGGCTTTGCCAGTCTAACCCGGAGCTTACTTCACTTATTAGTGACTGTATTGGCGACGGATTTATTAAAGACGCTTCACTTTTAAGCGAGTTTGCTAAGTTTGAAAATGACGAAAGCGTTTTAAAAAGAATGAATGAAATCAAGCTATTAAAGAAAAAACAGCTTGCTTCATATTTAAAATCTTATAGCGGAATAACCCTTAACCCTGAAACGCTATTCGACGTTCAGGCAAAAAGACTTCACGAGTATAAGCGTCAATTACTAAACGTATTGCAGATAATCAGCTTATACGAGGACTTAAAGGAAAATCCCGACTTAGATATTCAACCCCAAACCTTTATATTTGGCGCAAAGGCTGCCTCCGGCTATTATATGGCTAAACAGATTATTAGACTTATCTGTTATTTGGTGGCGGATATAGACAAAAATCCCGATAAGCGCATTCGTGAAAAGCTTAAGGTTTGTTACGTAGAAAACTATTCGGTTACCGTTGCAGAAAAGCTTATGCCCGCAACCGAGGTTTCAGAGCAAATCTCACAAGCAGGTAAGGAAGCAAGCGGTACGGGTAATATGAAGTTCATGATAAACGGCGCGTTAACTATTGGTACTATGGATGGCGCTAACGTTGAAATGTGCGAAAAGGTTGGTAGCGAAAATATTTATATCTTCGGTTTAAGATCTCACGAGGTAGAAGAGCTTTGGAATAGAGGCTATAATTCTTCTCAGTTCTACAATTCCAACCCCAAGCTTAAACGTGTTATAGCAAGCTTAAAGAAGGGCTATAACGGCGAAAGCTTTGCTCATATTGCAGACTATTTATTAACCCAGTCACCCGTAGCAGATCCATATATGTGTATGGCGGACTTTGGCGATTATCTAAAGACAAGAGAATTTATGCTTGAAGAATATAATGATAGAAATCTTTGGGCAGTTAAGAGTTTAAGAAACGTTGCGGCAAGCGGTTTCTTCTCTTCAGATAGAAGTATTAAGGAATATGCGGAAAATATTTGGGGATTAAAACCCATTCGCTAATAAATTGTTATGTTCAAGTTTAACCCATTAAGCACAAAATATAAAAGCGTAACGGGGGGTGTTAAAGAGCACTCTTCCGTTCGTTTTTACGTTGAAAGCGACGCCCCCGTAACAATGCGTATGTATAGTGAGGATGACTATGCAGACCGCGTTATGAAGAAAACGGAGGGTGGCTTTTATCTTGATTTTGAGCTTAACAATGGGTTATATTTTTACCAATTTTTTTCTAACGGCATAACCTACGGTATGGGAAAGGATTTTCGCGCTCAGCCAACTAATAGGCGCTGGCAGTTAACCGTTTACCCCGAAAATTATACCACGCCGGATTGGATAAAGGGTGGTATTATTTACCAAATTTTCCCCGATAGGTTTTGTAGGGTAGGGGATTTTACCGTTGGTAAAGGCAAGAAAAAACGTGAAGATTGGGGCGGTATGCCCACCTTCCGTTCGCCTGACGGTAAGGTTAGAAATAACGAGTTTTTCGGCGGTAATTTTAAGGGTATACAGTCTAAGCTGGATTATATCAAGAGACTTGGCGTAGACGCGGTATATCTTAACCCTATTTGCGAAAGCTATTCCTCTCACCGCTACGATACCGGCGATTATCTTAAGCCGGACGGCGTTTTGGGTAGCTTAGAGGATTTTAAAAATTTAACCTCAAGCGCAAAGCAAAAGGATATTTATTTTATTTTTGACGGCGTGTTTAATCACACGGGTGCGGGTAGTAGATATTTTAATAAATATCTTGACTATGACGAGGTTGGCGCTTTTAACGATAAAAAATCTAAATATTTTGACTGGTACACCTTCTGGGAGCACCCTGAAACTTACGCTAGCTGGTGGGGCTTTAAAACCCTTCCCACTATTAAAAAGGACAGTAAGTCATTCCAAAAATTCGTTTGCGAAAAGGTGGTTGATTACTGGGTGGATGCAGGCATTAGGGGAATGCGTTTAGACGTCGTTGACGAATTAACCGATAAATTCGTTTATAAAATAAGAAAGGCGTTAAAGGCTCGCGGGCAGGATAATTTCCTTATTGGCGAGGTTTGGGAGGACGCTACTAATAAGATTTCTTACGGCGTTAGAAGAAAGTATTATACGGACGGGCTTTTGGATTCCGTTATGAATTACCCCTTAAGAAGTGCTATTATAGATTTCGTTTTAAAAGGGGACTGCACCTTGCTTCGTTCAACGGTGTTAGAGCAAATAAACAACTATCCTAAGCAAAGCCTAGATACCCTTATGAACGTTCTTTCTACGCACGATTCAACAAGAATTATAACGCTATTAGGCAGAAGAGTTACCGTTACGGATAAGGACTTAATGGCTGAAGAAAAGCTTGACGGGTTTGAATATCAACGCGGTAAAGAGCGCGAAAAATTAGCAACCGTATTGCAGTTTTTCTTATACGGTGTGCCAAGCGTTTATTACGGTGATGAGGAAGGCTTAGAAGGGGATTTAGATCCCTATAACCGCAGATGCTTTAATTGGGAAGAAGGGGATAAGGATTTAACCGCTCACTATATTAAGCTTGCTCAAATTAGAAAGGGTAACGCAGTCTTTAAAGATGGCGTTATAAATATAGTAAAAGCGGATAAAGGGCTTTTCGTGTTTAGCCGTGGCGAGGGCGAGCAAAAAATAACGGTTGCCTTAAACGCGGGTAACCATACTAAAGAGCTTGTTTTTAGTGGCGAAGCAGTTGATCTTTACACTAATAATAAAGCGCAAAAATTTGAATTAAAACCCAACGGGTTCTTAATTATATCTGCCAAAAAGGTAAATTGATTTTTACTTTTAGGTAAAGGAAGTATTTAGCAAAAACCCCTCTATAAGTCGATTAACGGCATGTTTTTATAGGGGAAACCATTCACAACTGTAAAAAAAGGAAGAAACAATGGACGTATTAAAAACAGTAACAGCAGAATTTAATCTAAAAGAAGAACACGCGCAAAACATAGTTACCTTACTTGATGAAGGCAACACTATACCCTTTATAGCACGTTACCGTAAAGAATTAACCGGTCATATAGACGACCAGGTTTTGCGTGAATTTGCAGACAGACTTACTTATTTAAGAAATCTTGAACAAAGAAAGGAAGAGGTTTCACGTATTATTGCAGAGCAAGGTAAGTTAACCGATGAAATTACCGAAGCTTTGGCAAACGCGGTTACCCTTACTGAAGTAGAGGATATTTACCGCCCCTACAAGCAAAAGAAAAAAACCAGAGCAACCGTTGCTATGGCAAAGGGGCTTACCCCCTTGGCAGAACTTATTATTGCTCAGGAAATTAAAGAAGGAAAGCCCGAAGATTACGCTCGCGAATATATTAACGAGGAATTGGGTGTTAAAAACGAAAAAGAAGCGCTTGCAGGCGCTAGTGATATTATTGCAGAATGGGTTTCTGATAACGCAGAGCTTCGTAAAAAGCTTCGTAATATCTATATGAGAAACGGTGAAATCTCTTCTAAGCTTTTAAAAACGGAAGAGGAAGAATCTAAGGTTTACGAAATGTACGATGATTATCAAGAGCCTGTTAGCGAAATTAAAAGCCACCGCGTGCTTGCTTTAAATCGTGGTGAAAAGGAAGGTTATTTACGCGTTAAGGTTGCTATAGATAAGGATTTTGGCGGAAGAGTATGTATGGCTTCATACGTTAAGCCCGGCAGTATTTTTACACATATTGTGGAAAATGCCGCTCAAGACGGTTATGAAAGACTTATCGCTCCTTCTATAGAAAGAGAAATTAGAAGCACCTTAACGGAAAGTGCAAACGAACAGGCTATTAAGATGTTCGAGGTTAACCTTCGCCCGTTACTTATGCAACCCCCTATGCGTGATAAGGTTACCCTTGGTTGGGACCCTGCGTTTAGAACAGGCTGTAAGCTTGCGGTAGTTGATGAAACGGGTAAGGTTTTAGATAAAACGGTTATTTATCCCACTCAACCCCAAAATAAGGTAGAAGAAGGAAAGGCAGTGGTTAGAAAGCTTATTGCTAAATACGGCATAGAGGTTATTTCTATCGGTAACGGAACTGCTTCTAAGGAAAGTGAAATTATCGTTGCAGATTTAGTTAAGGAATATAACGGCAAGGTTACCTATATGGTAGTTAGTGAAGCGGGCGCTTCAGTTTACTCAGCCTCAAAGCTTGGTGCGGAAGAATTCCCCGATTACGACGTTTCAGAGCGTTCGGCAGTATCTATTGCTCGCCGTTTACAAGATCCCTTAGCAGAGCTTATCAAGATTGATCCTAAGTCAATCGGTGTTGGTCAGTATCAGCACGATATGCCCGAAAATAGACTTGACAGCGTTTTAAAGGGTGTAATGGAAGATTGTGTTAACAAGGTTGGTGCAGACCTTAATACGGCAAGCGTTCAGCTTCTTTCATATATTGCAGGTATTAACAGCGGTATTGCTAAAAATATAGTTGCTTACAGAGAAGAGCACGGCAAGTTTAAAACCAGAAAAGAGCTTTTAAAGGTTTCTAAGCTTGGCGAAAAGGCATTCACTCAATGCGCGGGCTTCCTTCGCGTTCCCGGCGCTAAGAATATTTTAGATAACACCGGCGTTCACCCTGAATCTTACGATGGAACTCAAAAGCTATTACAGCTATTCGGTTATAGCGATGCAGACGTGCGCGACGGCAAGCTTGGCGATTTAAACGATAAGATTAAGAGCTTTGGTGTTAGCAAGGTTTGTGAATTTACAGGTCTTGGTGAAATGACCTTAAACGATATTACCGCAGAGCTTTTAAAGCCGGGTAGAGACGTGCGTGATGCACTTCCCAAGCCCATGCTTAGAACGGACGTTATGGATATTGCAGACCTTGTTCCCGGTATGAAGATTAAGGGTACTGTTCGTAACGTTATTGACTTTGGTGCATTTATTGATATTGGCGTTCATCAGGACGGATTAGTTCACATTTCAGAAATTTCTGATAGATTTATTCGCCACCCAAGTGAAGTTTTAAAGGTTGGTGACGTTGTTGAAGCAACCGTTATTTCTGTTGACGTTCGCAAAAAACGTATCGGTTTAAGCTTAAAACAGAAGCCTATTATTAAAAAATAATTAGTAAAAGTGTATTTTTACCGCTGTCTTTTATAAAAACTTGTTTAAAATGTTTTTTACTTGACAATATTGTGCATTTTTGCTAAAATTGATATATAACTTAAACTGCTTAAGCAGTCGAGGAGGATTAAATTATTATGAATACATTCGAAAAAATCGCATCACTTATGGCTGAACAGCTTGGCGTTGATAAGGCGTCAATCACCCCTGAAAGTGAAATTATTAAGGATTTAGGAGCTGACTCT
>JAZSMG010000030.1:0-7432 GCA_045535775.1 Christensenellaceae bacterium
GAAAGACTTGTTGGTCAAGTAGCAAAAAGACAATCAGTTGCTAATGCGGATAGAACCGTTATTTCTATAAAGAGACATATGGGTTCTGATTATAAAGTAAAAATTGATGAAAAGAATTACTCACCACAAGAAATTTCAGCAATGATCCTTTCTAAGTTAAAAAAGGATGCCGAAGCTTATCTTGGTGAAACCGTAAAGGATGCGGTTATTACTTGCCCCGCATACTTCTCAGACAGTCAGCGTCAGGCAACTAAGGATGCAGGAAAAATTGCAGGATTAAACGTTCTTCGTGTAATTAATGAACCTACTGCTGCAGCTCTTGCTTACGGCTTAGATAAAGATACTAATTCGCATAAAGTTATCATTTATGACCTAGGCGGTGGTACCTTTGACGTTTCAATTCTTGACATCGGTGATGGTGTATTTGAAGTTCTTGCTACCAACGGTAACTGCGCATTAGGCGGTGACGATTTTGATAAGAAGATTATTGATTGGCTAGTTGCTGATTTCAAGGCTAAAGAGGGTATTGACCTTTCTAACGATAAAATGGCAATGCAAAGACTAAAAGAGGCTGCTGAAAAAGCTAAAATTGAGCTTTCAGGTATGTCTTCTACTAATATTAACTTACCCTTCATTACTGCAGATGCCACCGGCCCTAAGCATATGGACGTTAACTTAACCAAGCAAAAATTCGATGCAATGACTGAAGATTTAGTTAATGCAACGTTAGAGCCTTTAAGAAAGGCAATGTCTGATGCCGGCTTAAATTACAATGAAATCGACAAAGTTATTTTAGTTGGTGGCTCAACTCGTATTCCTGCTGTAGTTGAAGCTGTTCGCCGTGTTACCGGTAAAGATCCCTTCAAAGGAATTAACCCCGATGAATGCGTAGCAATCGGTGCTGCTATTCAAGGCGGTGTATTAAGCGGTGAGGTTAAAGACGTTCTACTTCTAGACGTTATGCCTTTAAGTTTAGGTATTGAAACCTTAGGCGGTGTATCAACTAAATTAATTGAAAGAAATACAACTATTCCCGCTAAGAAGTCACAAGTATTCTCAACTGCAGCTGATAATCAAACAGAGGTTACTATTCACGTTTTACAAGGTGAAAGACAGTTTGCAAGGGACAATAAGACTTTAGGTTCATTTAATCTAGTAGGTATTGCACCGGCGCCAAGAGGAATTCCTCAAATAGAAGTTACCTTCGACGTTGATGCTAACGGTATCGTTCACGTTACCGCAAAGGATTTGGGAACAGGTAAGGCTACAGACATAACTATTACTTCCTCAACTAATTTATCTGAAGAAGATATCAATAAGGCTGTTAAGGAAGCAGAGCAGTATGAGGCAGAAGATAAGAAACGTAAAGAGCAAGTTGAGGCTCGTAACCAATTAGACGGCTTAATCTTTACGGTAGAAAAGACACTTAAAGATAATGCGGATAAGATTTCTGAAGAAGATAAGGCTAAGCTTGAAGAAGCTGTTTCTAAAGCAAAAGCAGAGCTTGATTCAGGCGATTTTGAAAGAATTAAATCTGCAACGGAAGCTCTTTCTAATGAGGCGCAAACGGTATTTGCTAAGCTTTACCAGAACGGCGGAAGTAACGGTTCAGATGATCCCGGTGCCGGTGGTGGAGCAGGAGATACTGAATTTCATCAAGGCTAATTTTGTTGGCGATAAACGTTAATGCGTTTGTCGCCAAATGATTATTTTGTTAAACATAAAAATATTTAAAATATCGCATAGATATTGAGATTTTGGGAATTATTATGGCTAAAAATTATTATGAGATTTTGGGTGTAGATAGCAAGGCTACGCAAGCTGAAATCAAAACCGCATACAGGAAATTGGTTAAACAATACCACCCCGATTTACACCCTGGTGATCCAGAGGCGGCTGCTAAGTTTAAAGAAATAAATGAGGCAAACGAAGTTCTTTCCGACGAGCAAAAGCGTGCTGCGTATGACTATGAACTAGCTAACCCCGGTGCATCAAGCTTTGGTGGTTTTGGGGGTGGTCAAGGTTTTGGTGGCTTTGGCGGTTTTTCAGATATATTCAGTGATATTTTTTCCGGTTTTGGCGGTGCTACATCTTCAATGCGTTCCACAGAAAAAGAACGCGGTAAGGATATAACCGTTGAGGTATCACTTTCATTTTTAGATGCCGCGAAGGGTTGCACGAAAGAAATTTCTTACGTTAGAAAGGAACGTTGTAACTCTTGTAAGGGAACCGGCGCAAAGGGTGGTACTGCCTATAAAACTTGTGAAAAGTGCGGTGGTTCAGGTAAGGTTCAGTTTACTTCAGGTAGTGGTTTCTTTAGAACGGTAAGCTTACGGGCTTGCCCTGACTGCGGTGGTTCAGGAAAGCGTATTATTGATAAGTGCCCTGACTGCGGTGGTAAAGGGTGGTATACCGGTAAAAACAACACTACTGTGCGAATTGATATTCCTGCTGGAGCAGACAGTAACAGCTATATGCGTAAAAAGGGTTACGGTCACGCAAGTACTTACGGTGGCGAACCAGGCGATTTAATAATCGTGTTTAAGGTTTTACCCCACAAAATATTCACGCGTGAAAGATTTGATCTTTTTGTCAATTTACCTCTTTCTTATGAAACCTGTGTGCTCGGTGGAAAAGTTAAAATTCCAACACTTGATAATGCAATTGATTTGGATATTCCTTCCGGAACGCAAAACGGTAAGCAATTCGTATTAAGAGGAAAGGGTATAAAATCCTCATTGGGTACCGGTAATTTATACGTTACGGTTTCAGTTGAAATTCCTACTTCCGTATCTAGGGCTCAGCGTAAAGCTTTAGAGGAGTTTGCTGAAAATTCCGAGTTGAAGCAGTGCCCAAAAATGAAAGAGTATAACGAAGGCTTGGAAGCGCTTTACGGCGTAAAAGCTTATTCTAAAAAATAAATTCTAATCCCTTATTTGTTTTTTGAGGCAAAATAAGGGATTTTTTTGTTTTCGTTGAAAAAAAATTGATTATTGGAGCGTTTTTTTATTGTATTTTGACTAAAAAAATGTTATTATATAAAATAGATGTATTATCTATTTATATCTTAGGGCTAATATCGAGAGGTGTTTTATATGCTAGAAAGAACTTACATTAAAACTTTATATGCTGATTCACAGCAATTCACAGATAAAACCGTTAAGGTTTGCGGTTGGGTAAGAACTATTCGTGATTCAAAGGCTTTTGGCTTTATTGAATTAAACGACGGTAGTTATTTTACCAATCTTCAAATCGTATTTGAAAGAGATAAATTATCTAACTATGATGACGTTGCAAAGCTTAACGTTGGGTCATCGATTATAGTAGAGGGTAAGTTATTATTAACCCCCAATGCAAAACAACCCTTTGAAGTTCACGCTGAAGTTGTTACTGTAGAGGGCGAATCAACCCCCGATTATCCTTTACAAAAGAAGCGCCATACGTTAGAATATTTGCGTGAAATTGCATATTTGCGTCCTAGAACCAACTTATTCTCTGCTGTGTTTAGAGTAAGAAGTGAGGCAGCTTTTGCAATACATAATTTCTTTAATCAACGTGGATTCGTATACGTTCACACACCTATAATTACCGGCAGTGACTGTGAGGGTGCAGGTGAAATGTTTCAAGTAACAACGCTTGACCTTGAAAAGGTTGCTAAGAGTAATGCGCCTGTTGATTATAAGAAGGATTTCTTTGAAAAGCCTGCTTCATTAACCGTTTCCGGTCAGTTAAGCGCAGAAACTTATGCTATGGCATTCGGTAACGTTTACACCTTTGGTCCTACTTTTAGGGCTGAAAAGTCAAATACCTCTCGTCATGCTGCAGAATTCTGGATGATAGAGCCTGAAATGGCGTTTTGCGATTTAAACGGCGATATGGAAACTGCTGAGGCTATGGTTAAGTACGTAATCTCTTACGTAATGGAGAAATGTCCTGCAGAAATAGAATTCTTAAATAAATTTGTAGACACCGGCTTAAAGGAAAGATTGACTAACGTAGTTAACAGTGATTTCGTTAGATTGACTTACACTGAGGCAATCGAAATTTTATTAAAAGAGAAGGATAAATTTGAATTCCCCGTATATTGGGGTGTTGACTTACAAAGTGAACACGAAAGATATATTACTGAGCAGGTATTCAAAAAGCCCGTATTCTTAATAGATTATCCCAAGGAAATTAAAGCGTTCTACATGCGTTTAAACGACGATGGCAAGACTGTTGCCGCTATGGACTTATTAGTTCCCGGTATTGGTGAGCTTATAGGTGGTAGTCAAAGGGAAGAACGCGAAGATTTACTTATTTCCAAAATTAAAGACTTCGGTCTTAAGGAAGAGGATTACGATTGGTATATCAAGCTTCGCAAATACGGCGGTACTCGCCACGCAGGCTTCGGTCTTGGCTTTGAAAGAATGGTTATGTATTTAACGGGTGTTTCAAACATTCGTGACGTTATACCTTTCCCCAGAACCGTATCAAATCTTGAATTCTAATTGGTGAAAACATGTTAAAAATAGTAGTGGATTGCTTTGGTGGAGATAATTCACCAATAGCAAATATAGAAGGCGCTTTAGAGGCTCTTAAAAAAGACGACGGTTTTATTGCCGTTTTAGCCGGCGATGAAGAAATTGTAAAAAAACATTTGGCAAATTATCAGTATGATGCTTCCAGAGTTGAGTTTTTAGATGCAAAAGAAGTTATAACCTGTGAAGAACAGCCTACTGAAGCGGTAAAGAAAAAACCTGATTCTTCCTTAGTTAAAGGTTGCTTGGCTCTTGGTGAAGATGCGGATGCATTCGTTTCTACCGGTAGTACCGGTGCTTTACTTGTTGGATGCACGCTTAAGGTTGGCAGAATTCGCGGTGTGTCGCGCCCGGCGTTATTACCTACTTTACCCACGTTGAAGGGCGGTGAAGTTGTAATGCTTGACGTTGGTGCTAATGCCGATTGTAAGCCGTTAAATCTCTTCCATTTTGCGTTAATGGGCTCGGTTTATGCTTCAGAGGTGTTAAAAATTAAAAATCCCAGAGTTGCGCTACTTTCAAACGGAACGGAAGATGCAAAGGGTAACGAACTTATTAAACAGGTTAATTATGCTTTTAGACATTGTCCATCAATTAACTTCGTTGGTAATATTGAAGCACGTGATATAATTTCCGGCGAATGCGACGTAGTTGTTACAGACGGTTTTACCGGTAACGTTGCAATTAAGAGTATGGAAGGAATTTCTTCAGGAATTTTTGCAACCTTAAAAAAATCAATTGCACGTTCATTCTTGGCAAAAATAGGTGCTTTATTAATGAAAAAATCATTAATGGAGGTTAAAAACACCTTAGATTACAATAAAAAGGGCGGTGCTGTGTTTATTGGTGCCAAAAAAGTGGTTGTTAAAGCACATGGTTCTTCTAAGGCATCTGCGATTACTGCATCAATTTTACAGGCTAAGCGTGCTTGTCAAAACAATATTGTAGACGTAATTAAGGATAAGATTGCAAATACACCGGTTCCACCGTTTAGTGCTGAAGAAAACGTATAATGATTGACGTACAATTAATAGAGCAAAAAATTGGTTATTGCTTTAAAAATAAAGATTTATTGCTTGCTGCCTTTACTCATAAATCCTATCACGGCAATAAGTCGCGTAAAAACAATGAAAGATTGGAATTTTTAGGTGACTCAGTATTAGGTTTTGTTGTTGCGGATTATTTTTTTAGAAGAAAAAAAGGTGTTTCTGAAGGTGATATGACGCAACAAAAACAGTCGGTTGTTTCAACAAAACCTTTGGCTTCAGCCGTTAGGCGTCTTGGCATTGATGAGTACGTTATTCAAGGTGAGAGCTTAAATTACAGCGCTTCTAAAAACGATAGGCTACTTGAAAATTTATTTGAGGCATTAGTTGCCGCAATTTATTTAGACGGCGGGTTAGAAGAATCAAGAACCTTTATTGTTAACAATTTATTAACTGAAATAAATTTGGATGAAGGTAAAAACGAAGACTATAAAAGTTCTTTGCAAATATATACCCAATCACAAAAGCTTGGCGTGCCAACTTACGAAGTGGTTGCTAAAACGGGGGCGGATCACAACCCCCAATTCACAATATCTGTTTCAATTGCCGGAAAAACTGTTGCAGTTGGAACCGGCGGTAATAAAGCAACGGCATCACAGGATGCAGCACGAAGAGCATTAAAAAAAATATTAGGTAGGAAAAATAAGTGAACTTTGTAAAAATTGAGCTTATTGGTTTCAAAAGCTTTGCCGATAGGCAGGAAATACAATTTAATGAGGGCGTTACTGCTATTGTTGGACCTAACGGATGCGGAAAGAGTAATATTTCCGATGCTATTCGTTGGGTTTTAGGCGAGCAGTCTGCAAAATCACTACGTGGTTCTTCAATGCAAGACGTTATTTTTAACGGTACGCAAAACAGAAAATCACTATCCTACTGTGAGGTTTCGCTATATTTTGATAACACTAATAAAATATTCCCCAGTCTTGAGTATACTGAAGTTTGTATGACAAGAAAGCTTTTTAGAAGCGGTGAAAGTGAATATTATATCAACAAGCAACCTTGCAGAATGAGGGATATAGTTGGTTATTTACACGAATGTGGTGTTAGTAAAAGCGGTTATACTATCATTGGGCAAGGTAAAATTGCAGAAATTATGAATGCTAAGCCTGAAGATAGACGTGCTATATTTGAAGAAGCCGTTGGTATTGCTTCTACTAAGGCTAAAAAGCTTGATAACGAAAGAAAGCTTGAAAGAACACGTGAAAATATTATTCGTATAATAGATATCAGTAGTGAGCTTGAAAAGGATTTAGGTCCTATGGAGGCTAAGGCTGAAAAGACAAGAGAGTATTTACAGCTTGCTTCTGAGTTTAAATATCATGAAATTAATAATTTCTTGTATAAATCTGATAATTCTCATACAGAAAAGGAAAAGATTAATAATAGAATTAACGGTTTATTAGAAGAGCAGTCTATTAAGTCAAAGGATCTTGAAAAGGCTCAGCAAGATTTTAACGATCACCAAAAAGAGGGGATTGAATTAGACAAGAATATTGCTGACCTCAACGAGGAAATATTAAATCTTAGCGTTGGATTGGAAAAACAATCAGGTTTTACTTCTTTGTTTAATCAAGAGATTAACTTCCTTCAAGATGATAATACTCGTTTAAAGAATGAAATTCATGATAGAAATGAAAAAATTGAGTTAATTGATAAGGCGATTGCTGCTAAAAAGCAGAGTATAGCTGATTCTTTAGCCGATTTAGATAAAATCAATCAACGCATAGACGTTGTAGGTAAGGAATTAGATTCTCTTTTACAAAGTCTTTCACAAGGCGAAAGCGCTCAACAGGATGCGCAAAACAAGGTGTTAAAATCTGTAGAGTCTTTGGCTGATATTAAAATGAATATAGGTGCGTTAGC
>JAZSMG010000155.1:0-8823 GCA_045535775.1 Christensenellaceae bacterium
GATGGCTCGTATTATAGAATTTAAGGCTTTACCGCTATAACGAAGTATACTCAAAGGCGATGAGTAAAAAGAATTTGAGAATAAGCGTAGCGGTAAAGCGTTTAGATGCAAGCAAGAGAAAAAAACTGCGGATTTAGCGAGGGCGCGTACTTGCCGTACGTAACCGACGCTAAAACGTAAAGTTTTTGCACTATTGCGAAGTATATAAGCGCTTTTATTCCAAATTCCTTTTTACGAAGAGCCTATTCTTAATCGAGTTCGAACATACCTGTATAGAGCTGATAATACTTACCCTTTTTAGCAATTAAATCCTCATGATTACCGCGTTCGATAATTTCGCCGTGTTCCATAACCATGATTACGTCTGAATTGCGAATGGTAGAAAGGCGGTGAGCAATAACGAATACCGTTCTGCCTTCCATAAGCTTATCCATACCGCGTTGAACTAAAAATTCCGTTCTGGTATCTATAGAAGAAGTAGCTTCGTCTAAAATCATAACGGGGGAATCTGCAATAGCGGCGCGCGCTATAGAAAGAAGCTGTCTTTGACCTTGAGAAAGGTTTGCGCCGTCGCCGGTAAGCATAGTATCGTAGCCTTCGGGAAGTCTAGAAATAAAGTCGTGCGCGTTGGCAAGCTTAGCCGCAGCAACAACCTCTTCATCAGCAGCATCCATTCTGCCGTAGCGAATATTTTCTGCAATAGTTCCCGTGAATAGGTTAACCTCTTGAAGAACAACGCCTAACGAACGGCGAAGATCTGCCTTTTTGATTTTATTAATATTTATACCGTCGTAACGAACCTTGCCGTCTGCAATATCGTAAAAGCGGTTAATAAGGTTTGTTATAGTGGTTTTACCCGCGCCTGTTGCGCCAACTAGCGCTATTTGCTGACCGGGATTAGCGTAAACTGAAATATCGTTTAAAACCTGCTTGCCTTCAACGTATTCAAAATCCACCTTTTCAAGGGTGATTTCACCGCGTAAGCGAATATATTCAGGTTCGCCCTCTTTTGCCTTGGGGTTATGCCAAGCCCAAATACCGGTATGCTCCTCACAGGGGATAATTTCCCCATTTTCGCCTATTTTAGCGTTAACAAGGGTAATATAGCCTTCGTCTGCTTCAGGCTTTTCATCCATAAGCTCAAATACGCGTTCTGCGCCCGCAAGAGCCATAACTATACTGTTGATTTGCTGAGAAACCATAGTTATTGGGCGAGAGAAGTTTCTTGAAAGTAGCAAGAATGAAGAAACGATACCAAGCATTACGTAAGGAGTAGCCGTTTCGCCACCGGGAACTATAAGCATACCCTTTAACGCAAGCACACCGCCAACCATAGCAACTATAACGTACTGCAAGTAGTTTAAGTTTGCCATAATGGGCATGAATATATTAGCAAAGGTATGCGCCTTGGTCATATTTTCACAAAGCTCGCCGTTAAGCTTATCAAAATCCTCCTTTGCTTGCTCTTCGTGGTTAAATACCTTAACAACCTTTTGGCCGTTAGACATTTCTTCTATATAGCCGTTTAGCTTACCAACCGATTTTTGTTGAGCAATAAAGTATTTTGCACTGTTACCGCCAACGAATTTAATAACCACTAGCATTAAAATTAGGGTTGCAATTACAACCAAGGTTAACTGCCAGCTGGTGGTAATCATCATAATAAATGAGGTAATAATGGTAACTATACTTGAAACGCTGTTGGGAATACTTTGAGCGATAAGCTGTTCGATAGCATCAGTATCGTTGGTGTAACGGCTCATAATATTACCAAATTCGTTTCTATCAAAGTAAGAAATTGGTAGACGTTGCATTTTTGAGAACAAGTCTTCCCTAACCGTTTTTAAAACGCCCTGCGACACCTTAACCATAATAAAGTTGAACAAGAATGAAGATATAATACCTATAACGTATATTATAATCATCTTAATAATTTCTTGCACTATGGGATCAAAGTTAAGTGAGCTTGCAGGCTGACCTGCCCTTACGGCTTCAACTAAAACACCGATTTCCTTGATTAATTCCTTTAAAAAGTTTGCCGCGTATAAGCTTGCTACCGCGCTTAAGCCTATACATATTAGAACTATAACTATTCTTAGTGCGTAGCCTTTAATTAAATAGCCAAGCAATCTTGCAAAGGTTTTACCCGCGTTTTTTGCACCGCGTTTCATCTTTTTACCGCCGGGCATTCCGGGATGACCTTGTTTATCCTTCCCCATAGGCGCTTGGTTGGGAGGCATTTTTTTGTTTTTATCTTTATTCATTTTCACTGCCTCCTTTATTTTGTGAGCAATATACTTCTTGGTAAATTTCGTTGGTAGAAAGTAGTTCATCGTGAGTGCCGAAGCCTACCACCTTACCGCCTTCCATTACTATAATCTTATCTGCATCTTGAACGGAAGCTATACGCTGAGCGATAATAATCTTGGTTGTAGTGGGGATATATTCCTTAAAGCCCTTTCTAATAAGAGCGTCCGTTCTGGTATCTACTGCAGAGGTAGAGTCGTCTAAAATTAAAATCTTTGGCTTTTTAAGTAGCGCCCTTGCAATACATAAGCGTTGCTTTTGACCGCCTGATACGTTAGCACCGCCTTGGTCTATAACGGTATCGTATTTATCGGGGAAGCTATTTATAAACTCTGCTGCTTGAGCAAGCTCGCAAGCTTCTGCAATTTCTTCGTCGGTTGCGTTTTCGTTACCCCAACGAAGGTTTTCTTTAATAGTGCCAGAGAATAAAACGTTCTTTTGTAAAACTACTGAAACGGCATCACGAAGCACCTTTAAATCATATTCCTTAACGTTTACACCGCCAACCTTAACCTCACCCTCGGTTGCGTCGTAAAGACGGGGAATAAGCTGAATTAAAGTAGTTTTGGAAGAACCCGTTCCACCGATTATACCTATCGTTTGCCCAGATTCAATCTTTAAATCAACGTCCGTTAAGCATAATTTATCCTTCTTAGATTTATAGCTAAAGTTAACGTCTTTAAACTCAATAGAGCCGTCTATAACTTCGTTAACGGCATTTTCGGGACTTAAAATATCACTATGCTCATCTAATACCTCGCATATTCTTTTTGCAGGTGCTTCTGCAATAGTTATTTGAACGAAGATCATAGAAAGCATCATAAGGCTCATAAGAACTTGCGTTACGTAAGTGATTAAGGTAGAAAGCTCACTTGCGGTAAAACCGCCAACAACGGTAGCATCACCAATAACCGCCTTAGTACCAAACCAACAAATTAAAACGGTGGATGCGTAAACGGCAAGATTCATTAAGGGGTTGTTAAAGGCAACTATTCTTTCTGC
The DNA here is from genome assembly GCA_045535775.1 of Christensenellaceae bacterium. Lineage (GTDB taxonomy): Bacteria > Bacillota > Clostridia > Christensenellales > Borkfalkiaceae > HGM11416. The sequence continues at coordinate 3,310 of JAZSMG010000155.1, forward strand.
CTTAACGAAATCCTTATGGATTTGACCGGAAGCCTCTTTAAATTTTCTGGTTTCCTCATCTTCACGCACGTAGGTTTTAACAACGCGCATACCTCTAATATTTTCTTGAACTACTACGTTTAATCTATCGTAATTCTTAAACACCTTATCAAATACGGGGAAGGCAAGCTTCATAATAATAAGCAATCCTATCGCCAATAAGGGAATGGTTGCTAAAAATACAAGCGCTAGCTTTGCGTTAAGCATAAAGCTCATAATTAGCGTGAATATCAAGTTTAGGGGGGCACGTACTGCAATTCTTATTACCATTTGGAATGCCATTTGAACCCAGTTAACGTCCGTAGTCATTCTTGTTATAAGCGAAGAAGAAGAGAATTTATCTATATTGTTAAAGGAATAATTTTGAACGCTATAGAACATATTCTTTCTTAAATTTTTAGCAAACCCCGCAGATGAAATTGCCGCCATTCTGCCGGACATAGCGCCAAAATACAACGCAACTAAAGCAAACACAACAAGCAATCCACCGTAGCCCAAAATTTGCTTAATGGGATCACCTGCAGTAACTGCATTTGGATCGCCCGCGTTTTCTATAACGGCAAGGAGCTTGCTCATTACATAAGGGATAAGCACGTCAAAAATAACCTCTAAGGTTACGAAAATAGGGGTAAGAATGGTTTGCTTTTTATACTCCCCTATGCTTTTTGAAAGCTTTTTAATCATTGTTAGCATTCCTGTTTTTTGCATTTACAACGTTCACACTCCTTTTTAGCATCATCTAATAAATTTGACTGCACCTTATACAGTAAGGAAAGCAGAGTTTCTATTTCTTCTTGCGTAAGTCCGCTTTTTAACAGTTCCTCATTGCGTTTAAATTCCTCTTCTAACAAGTAAAACAATTCGTTTGCCTTATCTGTTAACACTATTCGCTTTAAGCGCGCGTCGTAAGGCACGCTTTCACGCACGATAAGCCCGTTTTTTTCCATAAGCTGAAGTATTGCGGTGGCGGTGCTTCTTCGCATAGAAAACCGTTTTTCTACGTCCTTTTGAAAAACGTCTTGCCCTTCATGGGCTTTTAAATAACCTATTATATAACCGTGCGTTCCCGTAACGTTATCTATAGTTTTTATTGTGGAAAGCCCTTCCAACCTTCGCTTAATAAGTATATTAACGTTGCGAAGAGCCATTCCTAAATTATTACTTTTCTCTTCTATACAACCCATTTTGTTAGCCCCCTAACATTTTATATGTGAGTATTATATATTTATATTAAAATAAAGTCAAATATATGAAAGGCATCTTTTAAATAATTTTGCCATTTTTTAAAGTTTTTTAATACCTTAAAATGGTAATATTGCACCATCTAACAAAGTAATGATAAGCCTTTAAAAATTATTTTTCTTTTTTAATAAAAATTATTTAAGCCACAACAATAAATTACAAGCTAAAAGGGAAGGTTGATTTTTACCTAACCTTCCCCTTGTTTTTATTTAAAATATGCAGTTAATCGCGCTATAGCGCGGTTTTAAGCTAAATCTATTTCTAAAAATCTAGCGGTATAGCTACCCGGTTTAAGCTTAAGCGTTACACCGTTTGTAGTAAAGGTTAGCTCTTCTTTGCTTCTTAAGGGATATGCTATTTTTGCGCCTTGAACAGCCCCGATATCAACGGGAATTTCCATAACGCCGTCACCGCCCAAATTCCAAGCGGCAAGGTAAAGCTTTTTACCTGAAACAAAGCCTGAAGCAACCTTATCCTTATAAAAATCGGTAAAGCCCCAAGGTAAATAAGGTAAGCCCTGCTTTTTAGCTGCGGTTATACTATCGTAATAAGCAACGCCCTCTTTTATAAGCTCTTTTTTGTTATCGCTTAAAAGATGAACTGCGCTTGCAAGGTGCATTCTGCCAAGCAAAGAGTTAACCATATTCATTATAACCTGCTCTTCATCAACGCGCGCGTTAACCGTTTCGTAAGTATCTTCATCAAATACCGTCATAGAAAGCGCTTCTACGGGATAACTCCATACGGCAGCCTGTTCAGGAAGAACGGCAGAAAGAATATTGCCTGCTATATAGGGGTATTTTTTATAATTAGTTTGGTCTGAAGTGGAAATCAACGGATGGATCGATAGAGTTTTATAATCCATTCTTTGTCCACCGCTTGAACAAGCTTCTATAATAACGCCGGGGTGGCGTTCCATCATAGCCTTAACCCATGCAAGGTATGCCTTTGAATGCTCGCAAAGTCCGTCGCCCAAGCTATCGCTATTAAGCTCCGTACCTGCACCACAGTCTTGGTTATAGTCAAACTTAATATAGCCAATGCCGTAGTCCACCATTCTATCTATAACTGAAGTAAGATAATCGGTAACCTTTTTCTGCCTAAAATCAAGGAATTTGCGGTTAGAGGTTATAATCTTTTTGCCGTTGCGGTGAAGGAAGCATTCATCACCGTAATAATTTTCCATTTCGGCGCACTCATAACCGATAATTTCAGGCTCTATCCAAAGCCCAGCCTTCATGCCGTAGCTTTTTATTAGGTTTACGGTTGCCTTTATACCGTTGGGAAATCTCTTTTTAGATGCTTCCCACTTGCCAACGTTCATATAAATTTGATCGTATTCGCACTCGTCGTGCCAACCGCAGTCTATAACGTAATACTTAACGCCAAGCTCTGCAACGGCAGGGGCAACCAACGCCGTTCTGTTTTCATTGGGGTTATCCCAGCTTAGGTGCATATACTCGTTAAAAATAGTGGGTAGCTTTTTATCGGGCTTGCAGGGGGTAACTATGTGTCTGCGGTATTTGGTCATTTCGCCAAGCACCTCGTTCAAGGAATCCCCCACCACTATTGCCGTTTTAACTGTTTCAAAATCAGTGTGAGGCTGTAAAACCTTGCTCCACTGATTAAAAGTGGTGTTAGGCCCGCCAATATTTAAATAAATTAGCTTTTCGTGATCGCTTAATTCATAATACCAGCTGTTGTTGGATTCAATTTGGAACATAAAGAACTTGCCTAAATCCTCATCCTCTATAATAGACATAGGCAATTCTTCCTTAGTAGACCAGCTACCGGTGTTACAACCGCTAATTCTTTTCATACTGCGCTTATTACCGTTGAATAAGCCAAGATCGTAAAAAGAAAGTCTAGTAGGCTGACATTCAACGTGCCAACTGTTATAAAATTTGTATAAATATAAATTTTTAACGCTATCCGTTCCCTGTTTACCAAAGCCGTAGCATTCAAAAGAGGAAACGTGCTCTAAGGTAATAGGCTCATCCGTAAGGTTGGTTACAACGTTCCATACGCGTATGGTATTAGTATCCTCATACGCTTGAAAGTGCGTGGTTACGGAAACAAGCTTAGAAGCCTGAACTATTTCCAGCTTATTACCGGTATCTGAATATTCAATATATTTAAGCTTACCCCACTCGCTACTTTGGAACATCTTTGCACCACCGTGAACGGAATGGTTTTCGCCTGCGATTTGCACCTCTGCAAAGTCAAAATAACGCTTTTCCTGCCCTTCCTTTGCACCGGCAAAACCAAAACAGTCGGTAAGATAAATTCTATTATCTATAAGCTCAAAATTAAGCCCCTTAAAGTTCATTTTCATAATCGGTCACCAAATATATGATCAATAATAATTTGCGTTTACTTTACGCTTTTATTAGTTTTTGCTACTTTTTTGGCAGATTTCCCTGCCGATTTCCTTCACTCTTTCAATAAGGTTAGGCCAATAGTTTTTATAATTGGGGTTACCAAGCTTATCTAAACCAATATTGCCAAGCGCCTCTTCCTCCGGAGCAAAGGTATAATATGTAAAGCACATCAAGCCACCTTGATTTTTTGCCTTCTTTAAAACCTCGTAACAAGCATTAAGATGCTCTAAGCAATAGTCCTCACTCTTATCACCGCGGTAATTCATAGTACAGGGAATCATCCATAGCCTTAAATCATCCCTATTACCCGCTCTTTCTAACATAGCATCCAGAATTTTTAAATAATCCTCGCTCCATTTGTGGTACATGTCAAAGGCGATATCCGTTAAATATTGTGATGACTTGGGAGTTATTGGCTTAACGTCGTTAATAGTCCAAAATTCGGGAGCAACGCCTGCAATAGAAAAGCATACGAAAAATCTCTTATCGGGGGCAGCTACCCTTCTAAAATAGCCGGTAAAGCTTTCAAAATCATCATTGGTGATATTCCAAAGCAAGGGCTCGTCCATATAAAAACCAAGCACGCTATCATACCAACCCTTTTCCTTAAGGTAGGTAATCATATCATCAATATTCTTGCGGTATTCGGGTAAAAAGGTGGTTCTGGGGTTAAAAACGGAAACTGTTTCACCATTATCTACAATAGTTGCAGTATTTTTGGAAACAAAACCCAAATAGGTAACGCCTATCCATGCCTTTTTATCGGGATGGCGAACTATTTCATCCATACTCTTTGCAAATTCTTCACTTTTATAGTTAGATTCAACCAAAAAAGTGTTTATATAATCACTGTTAACGGCTTCATAAAAATAATCTTTAGCGCGTTCGTATGCCGTGTGAAAAATACCAAATAAAGTGTTAGACATAATATTTTCCTTAAGGCTACGCCCTTTTTAGAGCGTAGCCTTCAGTTTTTTTATTTTTTGCACTACTTTACTAATGCGATTTTTGTTTGTATTTTAAGATCAAGTTAAAAATTATTGAATTAGTAAATCGTCTAAGTAGAAGCAAGATCTATCGGTATAAGTTCCGCCCATTTGTGAAACCTGAATACTTACTTCAGATAAATCTAATCCCTTTGCGATAAGCTCTTCTGCGGTAACTTCAAGCTTAACCCAAGTTCTTGCTTGAACGTTAAAGGTCTTTTGAATCTTTTCGCCGTTTGAGCTGATAAGTTGTAATCCTAAGCCTGATATATCTGCATCAGAATCAAAGTATATCCAAATAGAAACGCTTGCTACTGCGCTTAAATCAAAGTTTTCGCTTGTGCCGTTTTTAAATACTACGTTAGGCCAAGTTCCATCCGTTGCGTGGGGGGTAATCTTTAAAGATTGACTTCCGGTATGAGCCTGTTCGTTGCTAATACTGGGTTTCCAGCACCAAACGTCTGAAGATGTACCTCCGATAAGAGCAAAGTCATCCATAGATTCAAAGCCGATTGCGCCTTCGGGTACGGGAAGAACTTCTTCCTCTTCTTCTGCTTCAACAACCATAAAGTCATCAACGTAGAAGTTTGATCTATCGGTGTATTCCCCTGCTACCTGCGCAATACATACTCTTACTGCAGTTATATCAATTGCGGGTGCGCCTGATAAAATTTCAAGCTTACTGATAGTAACTTCAGTCCATTCTCTTGCAGGAAGGCTTATTGCCTTCTTCATTTGATTTACGTTTTCGCCGTTGTTAATCTTAAATGCAAAGTTGTTCATTGCATTTTCACCATCAAAGTAAATCCATAAAGATACGTGATCTACGTTGGTAAAATCAACGGTTGCGCTATCGGTATTACCGA
>JAZSMG010000086.1:0-2467 GCA_045535775.1 Christensenellaceae bacterium
ATCAAGCGCTTTTAGTAAAAAAATTAAGTTTTATAAAAAATTAGTCTAAATGCAATATTTTTTAATTGCTTTCGCAACTCCGTCATCATCACAAGCATCAATTAGCAAATCGGCAATCTGCTTTAATTGTTCTGCACCGCTTACAGGAACGGCACCAACGGCTTCTTTAATAGAAATCATACTTTCATCATTCATTTCATCACCAAAACAGATTAACTTATCCAAGCTTTTATTAAGCATTTTTGCAAATTTTCTAATAGTTTCACCTTTGGAAACGCTTTTACGCATAATATCAATGTGATATTTATTGCTTCTAGTTAAAGTAAATTCTTCGCCTAAAATTGGGGAAAGTTCGTTTAAAATTTTGGTTGCAACTTCCTCATCTCCCCCGGTTAAAAATAACGCTTTACCGCTTGTTAATTTATTTTTTTCAACGTAAGCACTTACACTTTCTGCTAGAACAAGAGCGCTGGAAGATGACATTTGCATATATTCCGCGTTATTTTTCGTTACCCTTTCAATAGTGATACGATCGTTAGGGTAAATTAGCACGTCAAAACCGTTATCTTCAGCAAAGTCAATTATTTTAACTAAATCATTCGTTCCAATGTGGTTTTTATAAATCTTTTCACCTGTAGAAATATTACAAATTTCCGCACCGTTATAGCTGATTACGTATCCCCTATCGATACCAAACTGTTTTAAAAAGGGAATTATTGATGCAGTCATTCTACCTGTACACACACAAAAGGTGCCACCGTTATCAACAAACGCATTAATTGCGTCCACAGTTGCCTTAGAAACCTCTTTGCGAGAGTTAAAAATAGTTCCGTCAAAATCGCTTATAGCAAAATCATAAAATTTTTCTTTAATTATTTTTCCCATACGAATAGATTATCATTATAAAATTATTTTGTAAAGCAAATAACTTGAAATTTTTACAAAAATACTGTATAATATTGCTATAAAATTTTTACTGGTGGAATATGAACGAAAAATTTTTAATTGTAAGTACCTCCGTGCTACCCGATTATTTTTTAAACGTTGTAAAGGCAGAAGAACTTGTTTTAAGCGGCGAAATGACTATTTCACAAGCCTGTGAGGAGATGAATATAAGCCGTTCAACCTTTTATAAATACCGCAACAAGGTTTTCCGCTCTAACAGAGAATATACTAAAAAAAGCATTTTATCATTTAAAATGATCGACGAGAAAGGTGTTTTGAATAATATATTGAAGATTTTTTATGAATTCAATATAAACATAGTATCAATAAACCAAGCAATGCCCATAAGAAACTACTCGTATGTTATAATTATGGTTGACTTAAGTGAAACAAATTTAGATGTTCAGGAATTAACTAAAAAATTAAAACAGGTTAACGGCATTAAAAGCGTAAACGTTGTATTTGAATAAAATTAGCCTTTCCATAAGGCTTTTTTTATTGCGCAAATTATCATACTTTAAGCCTGTTGCATACTATTATAGGGGTGGTTTTTAAAGTGAAAAAGAAATTAATAGCAATAGTAGGCGCAACCGGGCTTGTTGGCAAAACTCTGATTAAAATATTTGATGAATACTTTTCTAGTGAACTTGTTTTTCATCTTTACGCTAGTGAAAAAAGTGTTGGAAAAAGAATTAAAGTTGGCAAAAGAAATCTTATACTTAAATCTCTAGAGAACGATATTTCTTTCGTATACGATTTTGTGTTTTTTCTTACCGATAAAGAAATTTCAAAAAAATATATAAAGAAATTTAAAACTTCCAGCTACGTAATCGACAACTCCTCCGCTTTCAGGCTAGATAAAAGCGTTCCGTTAATAATACCTGAAATTAATTTTGACACTTTCAATAATTCCCATTTAATTGCAAACCCTAATTGTACCACGGCTATTTGCGCAATTCCTATTCATACGATTAACGAGCATTATGGGGTTAAAAGTATTTCCGTTACAACACTTCAGTCGGTATCAGGAAGTGGGCGCAATGGGATAAATGCATTAACGAATCCTGAAATATCAAAAAGTCTTTACGGTTACGATATAAGTAAAACGTGCGTGCCGAAAATTGGTGAAATAAGTAAAGAAGATTATTATGAAGAAGAATGCAAAATCATTGATGAAATGCGCAAAATTCTAAATAATTATGAATTAAAAATCAGCGCAACCTGTGTACGAGTGCCAATTAAAAACTGTCATAGCGCGGTTGTTTCATTAAGTTTAAAAGAACCGTTTACTATTGAAGAAATAAAGCTATTATTAAATAAAAATGATCAATTAGAAGTGTTTAGCAATAAAGAGGAATTACCTACTTCTACACTAGCATATAATTCAAATAAAATTTACGTGGGTAGATTACGAATTGATTTATGCCGTGAAAACTCTGTTCTATTTTACGTTTGTGGCGATAATCTAAGAAGAGGCGCCGCATATAATGCATATAGAATTATGGAGTCGATAATAGATAAA
>JAZSMG010000228.1:0-2904 GCA_045535775.1 Christensenellaceae bacterium
ATATTGCGTTGGTTTTGTTAATCCTGTTGTATTTGAAAAATGTGTGTTTGTTAGTTTTAATTCCTTTGCTTTTTTATTCATCGCTTCAATTGCTTTTTCCTCACTACCGTAAAGACGTTCAGCAATTGCAACCGTCGCATCGTTTGCTGAGGCGATAATAATACTCTTAACTAAATCTTCTGTTAAATAATCTTTATTAGCCTGCAAAAAGACCTGTGAGCCCCCCATTGAGGAAGCCCTTTCACTTACACGAATTTTTTCATCAAGTTTTATATTATTCATTTTGTGATTTTCAAAAAACAACGAGAGTATCATTATTTTCGTCATACTTGCAATTGGTTTTCTGTGGTTTTCGTTTTTTGCAAAAATTTCCGTTCCGCTATTAAAATCACAAACGTATGCACATTCTGCCTTTACTTGCAAATCTTTATATTTATTTTCCTGAGCATTTACAAATAGAGGATTACTAAAAAAGGTCAAGCATAATACTAAAATAATAATTTTATTCTTTAATTTCATTTCTTTACTCCTTAAAAGTAATATTTGCAAAAAACGTAAAAGTATTTATAGATGTAAATTTATAGGAATAATTATTATATTTAATAAAATTAATTCAATAATACAAGCGATTACTGCAAACATAAAAGCAATTAAAAAATATAGTAATAATGCTGAATTATTAGTATTTTTACATTGACATTTATTATGATTGTAGAGTAATAATGAGAGCAAAACTGAAGCAAAAAAAATTAAAAGCAAGGAGGGAATAATTGCACATATTAATAATAAAATTCCAACAAATGAAAAAATCTGTGATAAGTATAAAATCAGTATTCCTAACAAATATCCCTGGTATATAAATGATATAAAATGAATTGGAATTAACCAAATCTTTATACCGCTTAATAAAATTATTATTAATAAGATTATAACTAATAAAAGTTTTTTAAAGATTAATGCGGTTAGCGAAATTTCCTTACAAAAAGCCATTGAATAAAAGCACAAGATTTTTTCTTCAAAAATGGCTTTCATAGCATCACCGGTTAAAAAGAATGAAAACAGAATACCCAATATAAAAGTTATTAAGCAAATAAGTAAATAAATTTTATTGTTTTTTATTAGATTAATAATTTGTTTTATATACAATGAAAAAGTCTCCCATTAAAGATATGAGAGACTTTATCATTTTATTACGCACCTAATTCACTAATCATTTTTTCTATTCTAATACCGTATCCCCTAGATGGATCATTTAAAAACACGTGAGTTATTGCACCAACTATTTTACCGTTTTGTATTATTGGACTACCGCTCATTCCTTGAATTATACCCCCTGCGTACTTAATTAGTTTTTCATCAGTAATTTTTATAACCATATCTCTATTTTCTCTATCTTTTTCCACTTTAATAATTGAAATAGTATATTTCATTGGTGTTGAACCGCTAATAGTTGTATAAATTTCAGCATTTCCGGGTTTGGGCTGCCCCACTTGGAATTCTTCACCCTTATAAAAATCACCTTCAAATTGCCCAAATAGACCGACGTTTGTATTTTTCAAAATGCAACCTAACTGCTCACTCCGTAAAATAGTACCGTATAATTCACCGGCTTTACCGCGCTCACCCTTTAAAACACCGGCTATTTTACATTTATAGGCAATCCCACCGCCAACGCCAAGCGGATTACATTCCTCATCTACAACCGGATGTCCTAAGGAAGCAAATTTTCCTTCTTCGTTAACAATAGTTACTGTCCCAATACCAGATAAATAATCCCTAATTAAAACACCGATTTTATATACACCGCTTAAATCTTGCTTTGGATAAATAGTTTTAATTACCTTTTCACCATCAGAAATGATTTCAGCAATAATTCCTCCACCCTTATAATTATTCATTACCCTATCTATATCTTCCACTGTTTTTATTTTATTTCCATTAAGCGATATAATATAATCTCCACTTTTTAATCCAGCTTCTCTAGCCGGTAAATATATATCATCTTCACAAATAACTTCTGAAAGTCCTACTATTAAAGCTCCCTCACCAGATAAATCAAAGCCTAGCGGGTATCCACCAACGTAATAATAAGCCGATTGGGCAAACGATACACTATAGTTAGATAAAATAAATGCTGTAAGTATAAAAATTATTGTAATTCGTCTTAATATTTTCAATGTTTTACTCCTTTGCACAGAAGTTATTATGAGCTAAAAACTATTGATTATTCCTAAGCAATAAAAAAAGATAGCCCGTTTTGGACTATCCTTTTAAGCTTTCTTTAAAATTATCCGCATCAGAAATCATCTTTCTGGCGTGCATCGAAGCAATTTCATCATCGGCAGTACCGCCAATAAGTCTATTTATTTCAAGAATCTTTTCTTCTTGGCTAAGAATTTTAAGTTTTGTTCTGGTTATATTTTCACATTCTTCCTTAGAAATTAAAATCGATCTATCAGACATCGCAGTAATTTGGGGTAAGTGTGATATTGCTATTATTTGCTTTTTTGTTGCAATTTGCGCAAATTGCTTAGCTATAATACTAGCCGCGACGCCGCTAATACCAGCATCAATTTCATCAAATACGTAACATGAAGAGATTACTGAGAGTTGGGTCTTTAAAGCAAGCATAAATCTACTCATTTCGCCACCGCTTATAATTTTAGAAAGTGGTTTTAGAGGTTCGCCTGCGTTTGCAGAAAACATAAACTCAATTTTATCCAGCCCGTTATAAGAAAAAGTATCAATTTCTTCTAAAGTAGGCAAATCGTCAAACTGGACGTCAAATTTTGCGTTAGGCATGCCTAATTCTGTTAATTTTGCGGTTACACGCTTGCTAAATCCCTGTGCGAAAGATTTACGCAAATTTGAGATTTTTTCACACTGTTTATAGGCTTTAGTGCG
>JAZSMG010000038.1:0-3894 GCA_045535775.1 Christensenellaceae bacterium
CCCGATAACGGTTATTTATTAAAACAACAATATGGTAAGTATTATGGTTTAGAAGTGCTTGAGCAAATAATCAATAAAATCGACCAGTATGCTTATTCACTTTCAAATAATGATTCAAACTTTACGCAACTAAACTCTCAAGAAGAATTCATTTATTCAAGCTTAGAAAATAAGCCCATTGGTATGATTGTTGACGGTAGCTACTGGTGGAACGAAGCAAAAGACGCTTATAACCGTTCAGTAGGTCAGTTTGGTGATCGCGCAAAGGTAAGAAATTTTGCATGGATGCCTATACCTACCGCTGTAAGCGCAGAAGACCAAGCTAAAAATGCAAAAGCTCCCGTATTTCGTGATATTATGGGTTCTTACTGCATCGTTAACGCAAAGGTTGCAGATAATCAATATAAAGAACAATTAGCAAAAGACTTTGTAAGTTTTTGCTATTCAGATGAATCTTTACAAGAATTTACAACCACAACCGGTGTTGCAAAAGGTCTTAACTACTCTTTAACAGACGCGCAATATAACTCGTTAAGCCCATTTGCAAAGAGCTGTTGGGATATTCGTGCAAAAGCAAGTATTGTAAATACTCTTCCTGTTGCAAAAATAGCTATTGATAACGAACAAGCTCTTTTATGGGATTTATTTACTACGAATATCGGTGGCCAAGCATACAATTCACCCTTCTATGCATTTATTGCAAAAGAAAATGCTGAAGATTATTTTAAAGGATATTGGAGCAATTTTGAAGCATGGAAGCGTTCCTATGAAAGATATTTTACGGTAGGAATGTAAAATGAGGAGCTTAACATCGAATAACGGTTTGATTAAACCGAAAGCAAAAAACAACATTGGCAAACGCAATAAACTGCTATTTTATATAGCAGTTATGGCTTTGCCATGTTTGCAATTTGTGATTTTTTGGGTTTTTGTAAACGTTAACTCAATATTATTAGCGTTTCGTGATTATAATCCAGATACTAATACCTTCTCTTTTTACGGATTCAATAATTTTAAAGAGGTAATAGCTGATTTAAAAAATATTACCTTTTTAGCTCCCGCTATAAAAAATTCAGCAATTGTTTATCTGTGCGGTATATTTATAAGCACTCCTTTAAGCGTTATCTTTTCTTATTATTTATATAAAAAGAGATTAATGCACAAAACGTTTAAAACGATATTGTTTCTACCGCACATTTTAAGCTCGCTAATCGTTGTTCTTTTGTATAAGTATTTCGTTGATAGAGCAATCCCCGGTATATATTTAGCACTTACAGGGAAACCCATGCAAGGTCTTCTTGCAAATATGAATACCGCATTTAAAACAATAATTTTTTACGGTATTTGGACAGGCTTTGGAACTAGCGCAATGATGTATTTAGGAACTATGAACGGCATTTCAGAATCAGTTGTGGAGGCGGGCAAATTGGATGGTATTACACCCATAAAGGAATTATGGCATATAACACTTCCTTTAATTTGGCCCACGTTCGTTACCTTTTTAGTCGTTGGTTTCACAGGCTTGTTTACCAATCAAGCGAATTTATATAACTTCTATGGTGAAGATGCTCCATATAAGTTCTATACTTTTGGTTACTATTTATACGTTGAAACTAAAAATGCGCTTATGGACAGATATCCATATTTAGCGGCAACAGGCTTGTGCATAACAATGATTATTGCTCCGCTTACCGTATTGCTTCGTAAGGCTTTAGAGCGTTTTGGCCCAAGTACTATTTAACAGGTGATGAAAATGAGAAATAAAGTAAAAGGAAAACTTAGCGTTTTCTTCATTGTTATATTTGTAGTTCTATTTTTATACGTTGTTTCAATGCTTTCGCCCATGCTATGGGGATTTCTTACCGCATTAAAAAGTCAAGAAGATTTTCGTGTAAACGTTCTTGGACTCCCCAAAGGTAATATATTTCAATGGAAATGGAGCAACTTTATTGGTGTAACTGCAGGTTTTTATACGCAAATAACGACTGAAGCAGGCAGATTCCAAGTTGGATTTTGGCCAATGCTTTATAATACCTTAATGTATGCAGTTGGTAGTGCAATTATAAGAGCTATTGTTCCTTGTATAGTAGCTTACGTCACCGCTAAATTTGACTATAAATTCAGTAGATTTATAAACACTATGGTTTTAGTCCTTATGACTATTCCCATCGTTGGATCTACTCCATCTGAGTTTCAAATTTTGCAAGAACTTAATCTATACGATACTATGATAGGTAACTACATACAAAAATTTAATTTCTTAGGTATGTATTACTTGGTATACTATGCGGCATTTAGATCGCTTTCTAACGATTTTTCAGAGGCTGCTTACGTAGATGGAGCATCAGAGCTTCGCGTTATGCTTCAAATTGTGATGCCTATGATTGCAACTGTAATAGGAACAGTTTTTTTAATTCATTTTATTGATTTTTGGAATGATTATCAAACTCCGCTTCTATATTTGCCTTCGTATGCAACTCTTGCGCGCGGCCTTCACGCTTTAAGCCAACGCACACAAGGTAACTTTGCAACCGTTCCATATAGAATGGCTGGTTGTTTAGTGCTTGCAACCCCAATACTAATACTGTTTTTAATTTTTAAAGAGAAACTTATGGGTAATTTATCTATGGGCGGTATCAAAGAATAAAATAAGAGGATTTTAAGATGAAAATTACGAAAAAAATCACTTTAATTCTTTTGGTTTGCGTTAGTATACTTTCTTTTTCAGGAGCAGTAGGAATAATTGCTCATAAAGTATTTGCAAACGTAAAATTAGTTCAAGAAGTGGAGCTAGAAGAAGAATATGCATTAGGAACTGAATTAACCATTCCTCGTGCGCAAATTCAAGTAGGCGATAAGGTTTATGATACGCAGGTAGTCTTATATTATCCAGACGGCGATATGACTTCTGCTGAAAAGGTGGTATTGGATCGCCATGGTAAATACGTTTTGGAATATCGTGCTGTTACCGATCAAGGAATTAAAACAGCAACAAAAACTTTTTTAGTTAACGAATATCTTTATTCAACTGATTCAAAGTCTGTTGCAATTTATGGCAAGAATGATTTAGCCCCACAAAGACCTGGCGTTGTAACCTCTCTTGCAATGGGCGAAAAATTCTATTTTAATCAAATAATTGATTTAACCGATAAAACCAAGGATGATTCCTTAATTGAATTGTTTGTTGCACCCCAGAAGCAAGGTCTTGCAGACGCTTTAAATTTAGTGTTTGTTTTCACTGATTTATACGATAGTGAAAATACCGTAACCGTAACGGCAAAGCGTTTAGATAGAGAGCCTCTTCAAGCAACTTGGCAAGAAATTAACTTGTATACTACCGTAAATGCAGCGGGTCAAGTTCCCACCGGATTAGAATTAAACGGTGGAGGAGACTTCATATACAATGGTGGTGTTTATAAGCTTCATAGAAACAATATTTACGGCTCAGGCTCACGTTTTTCTATGTCTGGTATACCGGGCGTAAATAGTGATTGTTCTAATATCGGTAAGCCTGAAGATATAGCTAATCAAACCCTTTCCGTAAGTTTTGATTACGAAAATCGCATTGTTTACGTTAACGGGGCAATAGTTGCTGATTTAGATGACGTTGTTCTTTACCCCACCAAGCAATGGGGTGGATTTACTACGGGCGAGTGTAAGTTAAGCGTTTATGCAACTTCTTATAATCAAGATAAATTTAATATGGTTATAACCAAGTTGGACGGTTTAAAAGGTGAACAACTTTCTCAATTATATATTAGGGATACTGAAGCTCCCGTTCTTACAATGCAATTCGGTGAATACGAAGAAAGCGGTTACCCCGATGCAGTAGTTTCAAGACCATATAAGTTACCTGAAGTTATTGCATACGATGCTTTAGATAAATATCTTGAC
>JAZSMG010000172.1:0-9878 GCA_045535775.1 Christensenellaceae bacterium
GGTTTTTTACCGGGGGATTTACAATCCAAGGTAGACCCGTATCTTCGCCCATTATACGATGCACTTCAAGAGATGTTTGGGCTGGAAAACTATCAAAAACTACTAGAGCGCGGAAGCATAGAAATCGCCCCCTTAGCGTACATGCGCGGAAGAACGCTTTCCAATGCGTTTATAATACTTGACGAAGCGCAAAACACCACTAAAGAGCAGATGAAGATGTTTCTAACCAGAATGGGTGAGGGGAGTAAGGTAGTAGTAACGGGGGACTTAACCCAAGTAGACTTACCGGACGGAAAGGTAAGCGGACTTCGCCATTCCACCTCAATACTAAAAAACATAGAGGGGATAGAAACGGTAGAGCTTACCCATAAAGACGTAGTAAGGCACTCTTTGGTAATGCAAATAATAAAGGCATACAACAAGGATGAAGAAAAGCCCCAAAGAAAGTAGAAAAACTTAACAAGAGAGGAGTAATATGATTTACAAAACGAAGATTTCCGAGCCATGGGAAGGCAAAGATTATTCTAAAACTATAATACACTTTATTTTGCACGCCATAATCATATCGGCGTTATTTGGCGTTGCAATATTTTTAAACGAAGGAAGTTTAGAAGGCTTCATAAATTTCTTTGCAACAAGCGAAACAAGAATAAACTTCGTATATATCACGTTAGCGCTAATCTTCTTTTTAGCAATGATATATATGTATTTTTACTATGAATTCCGCGATTTTTTAAAGCGCGGCAGTAACATACTGTTAATATTCACTGTTTTAGAGTTTTCTTTAATAGTTTCCTACATTATGGGCAAATACGTTAACATTTACGCACGCCCCGTATCACTTTGCGCATTACTAATTTTACTTTTAGTAAACCGCAGAGCAGCAATAGTTATGAATTTGACCTATTGTTTAATAATGTTTATGGTAGACACCTTTGCATTTGGCGAATTTGGTTACGATAAATCAACCTATTTCTCAATGGTAATTGGTGTAACAACAGGCTTACTTGCTATTTATTTAGTATCAAACGTAGCTTCAAGAATCAAAGTGTTCTTAATGGGGCTACTAATTTCCGTTCCCGTAATAGCCTGCGTTTTATGCTTTGAATATTCGGTGGATTCATTCGGCTATTACATTGGCTATGGCTTCACCTCCGGTATGCTTTCAGTTGTTTTAATGATGGCCGTTCTTCCCTTCTTCGAGCACGCGTTTAACGTTGTTACCGATTATAGATTAAGTGAAATTACAGACCACAACTCAAAACTAATAGAAAAATTGCGCATAGAAGCACCGGGAACCTTTAACCACTCTTTAACGGTTTCAACGCTAGCAGAATCCTGTGCCGCTGCGATTGGTGAAAATCCCTTACTAGCGCGTGCAGCAGCATATTATCACGATATCGGTAAATTAAAACAACCCGAATATTTTACAGAAAACCAAAGTGATTATAACCCCCACAACGAGCTTTCGCCCGAGCTTTCAACAGACATCATAAAAGCCCACGCAAGTGACGGTTACGATCTAATTAAAAAATATCATTTACCCCAAATACTTGCAGACGTAGCGCGTGAACACCACGGCACAATGCCCATTTTATACTTCTATGCGAAGGCGTTAAAGTATACGGAAGGGGAATTAGACGTTGCGGATTTCTCTTATAACGGTCCGCGCCCCACAAGCAAGATTGCAGCAATCATAATGATATGTGACGCAAGCGAAGCGGCAGTTCGCGCCCAAAGGGGTGAAAGAGATGCTAAAAAGGTAAACGAAATTATAAGAAAAATTATTCAAGAAAGAATGGATGCAAATCAGTTTATTGATTGCCCCTTAACAATGAAGGATTTAGATATTATTCAAACCACCATAAGCCAAAGTCTAAGCGGTGTTTACCATAACAGAGTATCTTACCCCAAGGTAAAGTTAAATAAGAAAAAGGGCGAAAACAAGTAAGGAAAAGACATATGACAAAATTGACAATTTATTGCGATAACGCGCTTATAGACCCACTTTTGCTTGGTGAAAGCGTTTATAATGTGCTAAAACAAAAGGTAAAATTAAGTGCAGAAATAACCTTTTGTGAGCCCGAAGAAATTAGGCAGCTTAATAAAGAGCAACGCGGAAAGGATGCCGTTACGGACGTGCTTTCCTTCCCCTCTACGGATATTACTGCAGGTGAAATAGTAAAGAAAAAGAACTATCCCTTTGACGTTGATCCTGAAACCGGCGGAGTGTTCTTGGGTAGTATTATAATTTGTACCAAGCGCGCGGAAGAGCAAGCAAAGGAATACGGCCATTCTTTAAAGAGGGAGTTATATTATCTTGCCGTTCACGGTATGCTTCATCTTTTCGGTTACGATCATGAAGTAGAAAGTGATAAAGAAATTATGCGTGAAAGAGAAGAAGAGGTTTTAGCGTTGATAGGCGCTATAAGGGAGTGAGTATGAAAAGTGGTGCAATTGCAGTAGTCGGCAGGGCAAACGCCGGCAAATCCACCTTAATAAACGTAATTGTTGGCGAAAAGGTAAGCATAGTTTCACCAAAGCCACAAACCACAAGGGATAGAATTCTTGCAATTTACAATGAGGAAGACTGCCAAATGGTCTTTCAAGATACCCCCGGTATTTATAAAGCAGGAACGCTACTTAGCGAAAGAATGCAACGCGCAACCGAAAACGCCTCTAAGGACGTTGACTTAATCCTTTTACTTATCGACGCGCACGAAGGCATAAAGGATGAAGATAAGGCGCTTGTTGCAAGATTTGCAGAGCGTAAAATCCCCATGGTAGTTACCTTTACCAAGATGGATATTATGCAAAAGAGCGTGCTTTTAAGCGCAATAGCAGCCCTTGGAGAGCTTCCTGCAAACGTTGTTTGCGTAACCTCAGTTTCTGCAAGAACGGGTAAAAACGTTAAAAAGCTATTAAAAATATTAAAGGAAAATCTTCCCGAAGGCGATCCCCTTATTACGGATGATATTATTTCCGATAAGAGCGAAAAGTTCATGATTTCGGAAATTATGAGAGAGAAGATTTTGCTAAAATACGATAAGGAAATTCCCCACGGTGTTGCAATCGTTATAAACGAATTTACCCGCAGGGAAAACGGCAGTTATTACGTAAATTTAGATATCGTTTGTGAAAAGCAAAATCACAAGGCAATAATCATAGGTAAGCAGGGTAAGGCTTTAAAGGAAACTGCAGGCTTTGCGCGTGCCAGTATGGAAAAGTTTTTAAATGCCAAAGTCTTTTTAGAAGTTTACGTTAAGGTTAAAGAGGACTGGCGTGACAGACCTGACCGCCTTAAAGAATTTGGCTATTCCGAAACTGATAAGAAATAAATTTGAGTTTTACAAGTAAATCTTATTTACTGCAAAAATACTCGTAAAAAAATCCCCTTAAGGGTAATAAAAAAAGTTTTTTTATCCATACTAATTTTATGAATAAAAAAACACCTACCAAAACCCCGGAGCAGGTTGCCTGGGAACTATTTGAAAAAACGGGAAAGCCATGCTATTATTCACTTTATAAACGCCTTAAGGGAATAGAGTAAAAGTGGCGATAACGCGCTTATAGGTGGACTTATGGAAATAAAAGTGAACGCTTTAATGCTTCGCGGAGTCGATTATAAAGAAAACGATAAAATGCTAACCCTTTACTCTGTAGAAAGGGGTATTTTAGGCGCGTGTATAAGGGGCGTAAAAAGGGCGGGGGCAAAGCTTAAATTTGCCGCTCAGCCTTTTTGTTTTGCAGAATATTTGTTAAGCGTAAACGGCGAAAGAATAACGGTAATAGGCGCTAGTGAACTAGAAAGCTTTTACAATTTGCGTTTAGATGTTCAAGCCTATTACGTAGCAACTGTAATAAGCGAATATTTGTTAAAGTGCGCAGGCGAAGAAAGTGACGAGCCATTATTTATGCTTGCAATTACCGCTTTAAAAAAGTTAAACTTTTCCACCGAGAATAAGCTGTTTACGTTAGCAGATTTTCTGCTTAAAGCATTAGATTTAGCAGGATACGGAATTAAAGGTGAGGCTTGTGCAAGGTGTGGTTCTCTTGCCCATTTAGGTGAGTTTGCCTATTTTGATTTTGAAAAGGGAATACTACTTTGTGAAAACTGCTGTGAAGAGGGCGCAACCCGCATTCTTTGTTCTACTGCAGAAGGCTTGCAGTCTGTTATGAACGGTGAGCCGTGTGAGGATGAAAAGCTTAAATATTTGTTAAAATTTTTAAACTACTATATTAGTCAAAAGGAAGGCGATCTTTTAAATTCAATAGATGAATTGCTTCAAATAGTATAAAAAAAGGAAATGTAGGCAAGCATTTCCTTTTTTTTACTAAAGGCTACAAAAAAAAAGGGTGATTAGCTTCGTCGTTAATCACCCTTAAAATTTATATAAATTGTTAATTACATCATATCAATTAGTAAAAGAGCAGTTTCTTCAATTCCCTCTTTAATTTTTTTAGCAACGGCTTTAATTTCGCCGGAGCAGTGTTCGTATTTAATAGTTTCTATCTTAAATATACCCAAATCAATAGCCTTATTAGCAAGCATATTTATAGCCTGTTCAGTATAGCCAAAACCGTTAGTAATACAGCAGAATTCAAGTTGTTTTTTCATAGCAAGGTTAAAGTTAACCCTAAGGTTAGGTGAAGAAAATCCCACAAAACCTATTTTAGCATTAGGTGAGGCAAGCTTTAAGGCAACGTCGGTATTGATATTGCTATCAGTAACGTAAATAACCTTTTGTGCCATATGTGCACCGGTAAGCTCAGAAACCTCTTTTTCTAATCTGTTATCAGAAAACAGGTTGTAATAAACACCTGCAAGGCGCGCCCTATCCAGATTAGCTTCTTTACCGTCAATTAAAATGGGAACACCTTGGTAGTAAATTATAAGCATAGAAACAAGCAATCCAATATATCCACCCCCAATAACTGCAACGTGTTCACCTTTAGAAATATTAAGCTTATCAATAGCAGAAAGGGCAAGCGACATATGATCAATCATCATGGCGTCACTGTCTTTAACGGAAGGGGGAAGGAAGAAGAGTCTGGTGTTATCAACAACGGCAAAGTCACGTAAGAAGCCGTTGTCCTCTTTACCCGCTCTGTGTAAAGAATAGCATCCCGAATGATTTTCAGAAAGGCATTCCACGCATTCACCGCAGGGCGCAATGGGATTAATAAAAACTCTGGTACCTTTTTCTAAGTAAGCGTGTTTACTTGCATCAGAAATTTGCCCGATAGCAACTCTACCGGGAATAATGGGGTAATTTGCATTTTCATCACCTAAAAGAGTGTTAAAATCTTCAGGTGTTAAAAGAACCTTGGTAATTTTAACCTTAGAAGAATCCACACTTTCGCAAATTTCCATTTTATTAACTTCGGTAATTTTTCCTTGTTGGGTAAACTGTAAGCCTAACATAAAAACTCCTAACCGTGCAAAATGAGAACAACGCACGCCTAATGATTATATATTAAAAGAACAAAAATTGCAAGCGAAAAAGATAAATTAATTGCCAAAAAATTACGTAAGCAAAAAAAAATAAAAAAAAGCACACAAAAGTTGTAAAAAAATAAAAACTGGCGGTTAAACTCTTGACTTAGAGTAAAAAATATACTATAATCTAATACGGCATTGTGCCCAGGGGCGTAATGTAACAAATAGTGCGAGGTGAAAAACATGAAACCTGAAATTCATCCGGAATACAAGCAGGTTAAGGTTCAGTGTGCTTGCGGTGCTACTTTCGTAACCGGTTCAACCAAGAAAGGTGACGTTATTAAGGTAGATATCTGTTCAAAGTGCCATCCTTACTTTACCGGTAAGCAGAAGCTTGTCGATACAGGCGGACGTGTCGATAAATTCAAAAAGAGATACGGTATGTAATCTTAAGAAGACGGATAACTTCGAGTTCGCTCGAAGTTATTTTATTTTACCAAGAAATTTTAGGCGTAATTTTACCGCGAAATATGCGTTAAACGCATAAGGTTAGTATGCCTAAAACTAATATATTTTATCTAAGCGAATAAATTTTTTCGCATACGGTGTTAATATGAGTAAAAAAGATAAAAAAACAACAAAAACCTCAATAGGCGGTCAAGCGGTATTAGAGGGTGTTATGATGCGCGGCAGAACGGCAATGGCAACCGCCGTGCGTGATGCGGAGGGTAAAATTCGCGTGGAAACAAAGCGCGTAACCCCACCTGAAAAACAACCTTGGCTATTAAAAGTACCAGTTATAAGGGGTGTTGTTAATTTTGTAAACTCAATGGTAGGCGGAAGCAAAACGCTAATGCGTTCTGCAGAAGTTTACGGTGAAGAGGAAGAGCCAAGCAAGTTTGAAAAGTGGCTTGCCCAAAAATTGCACGTAGACCTAATGGGTGTTGTAACCACGGTTGCATTAATTTTGGGGTTAGGGCTTTCCGTGCTACTTTTCGTTATGCTTCCCCAGTGGGTATCAAACGGAATATCTGCTTTAACCGGGATAGAAAGCACTTCATTTTGGTATAACCTAATAGAAGGCTTAGTGCGAATAGTCATCTTCGTGTGTTATATATTATTGACTTCTTTAATGAAAGATATAAGAAGAACTTATATGTACCACGGAGCAGAGCATAAAACGATTACCTGTTATGAAAAGGGACTAGAATTAACCCCCGAAAACGCGCGCACCTGTACCAGAGTGCATAACCGTTGCGGAACGACCTTTTTATTCTTCGTAATGCTCGTTTCAATATTGGTATTTTCAGTAGCAAACACCTTTTTAAAGGTAGAAGGCGTGTGGAGAATGCTATTAAAAATAGCATTATTACCCGTTGTAGCAGGTTTATCATACGAGCTATTAAAGGCACTTGCAAAAACGGATAGCCCATTATTATTCCCCTTAAAAGCCCCCGGCTTAGCATTACAAAGAATAACCACAAGAGAGCCGGATGACGGCATGTTAGAGGTTGCTATAACGGCATTTAAAAGGGTATTAGAAATGGATGCAGATCCCACCATTCCCGAAGAGCAGTTCGTAACCGCTTTAAAGACTAACGTATTATTAGAGCAGGTAAGCAAGATTTTACAGTCTGCAAACGTAGATTCAAGCGACGGCGAGTGGATTGTAAGCATATTATCGGGTGTACCCCGTTCAGACTTAGCAAAAAGCACTCAATTATGTCAACCTTCAGTAGTAGAAAAGGCGTTCGACTGGGCTAAAAAGCGTGCAGAGGGTATGCCCTTATGGTACGTAACCGGGGATGCAGAGTTTTACGGCTATACTTTTAAGGTAGATAACAGGGTGCTAATTCCCAGACCGGAAACGGAAGAGCTTTGCGAATACGCCCTTTCTTTAATAAAGGAAGGTGATAGCATACTTGACCTATGCACGGGTAGCGGTGCAATAGCTGTAACTTTAGCAAAGAAGAGCGGAGCAACCGTGTTTGCAAGTGACGTTAGCGAAGGCGCGTTAGAGCTAGCAAGTCAAAATGCAGAGCTTAACCAAGCGAACGTGCAGTTTATTCACAGTAACTTATTTGAAAGTATAGAAGGTAAATTCAACCTAATAATTTCAAATCCCCCATATATTCCCACTGCAGATATAAACGGGCTAGATAAAGAGGTTAAGGATTACGAGCCTATTCTTGCCCTAGACGGCGGAGCGGACGGACTTGATTTTTATCGCTTAATAGCAAAAAATGCAGGTGAATATTTGGAAGAGGGCGGACTTTTACTAATGGAATTTGGTGTTGGTCAGGCGCAAGATATAGCTAATTTATTAGAAGAAAACTTTACTGAAATAGAAATAAGAAAGGATATTTCAGGCAAAGAACGCATAATTAAAGCAAGAAAAAGGTAAATTATGATAGAAAAACTTGAAGCAATAAAGCAAAGATATGATCTTTTAACCGAAAAAATAGCAGACCCTGCCGTTATTGCAAAGATGGATGAATGGAAAAAGATTGCAAAAGAACGTGCAGATATGGAAGAAACGGTTGAAAAGTACGTTGAATATAAGCGCGTAGAAGCAGATAAGATTGCGGCAGAGCAGTCTTTATTAACCGAAACCGATCCCGAAATGAAGGCGCTTTTAGAAGAAGAGGTTTACGCTTGCAAAAAGCAGTTAGAAGTGCTTATTGAAGAGCTTAAAATTCTTCTTTTACCCAAAGATCCTAACGACGATAAAAACGTTATTTTGGAAATTCGCGGTGGTGCCGGCGGTGAAGAAGCTGCGTTATTTGCACAAATTCTTTACAGAATGTACGCACGTTTTGCAGAAAGTAAGCGTTGGAAGGTAGAAGAAATAGATATTAACGAAACGGAGCTTGGCGGTGTTAAAGAAGTAACCTTCTCTATAAACGGCAAGGGCGCTTACAGTAAGTTAAAATATGAAAGTGGCGTTCACCGCGTTCAACGCGTTCCCGAAACGGAATCACAGGGCAGAGTTCACACCTCAACTGCAACGGTAGCCGTTCTTCCCGAGGTAGAAGACGTAGAGGTTAATATTGAAGAAAAGGATTTAATCATTGAAACCTGCCGTTCAAGCGGTGCAGGCGATCAACATATTAACAAAACGGAATCTGCAATAAGAATGGTGCATATTCCCACCGGCATAGTAGTTACCTGTCAAGACGAGCGTTCTCAAATTAAAAACCGTGAAAAGGCAATGAAGGTTTTAAAATCACGTATTTACGATTATTACAATACTAAATACATGAGCGAGTACGCAGAAAACAGAAAGAGTCAGGTTGGCACGGGTGACCGTTCGGAAAGAATAAGAACTTACAACTTCCCCCAAGGCAGGGTAACCGACCACCGTATCGGCATGACCTTATACAATCTTCCCGATTTCATTATGGGCGACATTGAAGAAATGGTAGACGCTCTTGCTATTGCAGATAGGGAAAAACAGCTTGCATCAAGCGAAGATGAATAAAATCAACCCCAAACCGCTGGCTATCCCAGCGGTTTTTTTCTATCATTCTAAGCCTATTATGGTCATTCTTAGCGATAGAATCTCACATCAATTTGTCATTCTGAGCTTGCAAATAATCTCTTTTAATTACCAAATTTTTTAAAAAATTGCTATTGACATATAGCTATACGTATGGTAAAATAGTGGCATAAAATTAAAAAGAGGAGGAAATTATGAAAAAATCAACGGTGTTTAAAATTTTAACTTTGTTTTTAACTTTTGTGATTTTTTCTTGCTGTTCAGGGTGCTTTGTTGAATCTTGCATTGGTTCGTGTATGGATAAACAAAGGGAAAAAGAAAAAGCAGAGTTTCTTGAAAGAGCAAGAGTTAAAAAAGCAGAAGCTGATTCTTTTGTTCCGCAAGTAGATGGTTACATTTTAGAATTAAAGCCATACTCTTTTTTTGAAAGTGAAAAAGAAGCAATTGCGGCTGCTTATTTTTATCCTAATCAAAGTATAAAATATAAAGGTGAGTATTTTTTAAGAGTTGACTTTTCACCTCCATATGAAAGTGTTGAATTATATATATATCCTTATGATACTTCAAAAAAAGAATATAATTTTAAATGCGATGTAACTGAAATTTATGGTTATGAATTCTTTTTCCATAATAAAGATGCAATCAGTTTATTTCATAAAGATTTGATTGAATATGATGGAAAATTTTTTGCAATTCATTGTGCCCCAGGAACAATTTTAAATGGTCTAGAAAACAGATTTATCCCCCCAGCGTTATATATGATAGACATTAAAAATGAACAAATATTATATTGTGGGTATTTTGAACAATGGTATGATGACGTTTTTAATAATTATAATGGAAGATCAAGTGGTGATTATTATTACAAAATTACAAAAAAAATAAATGAAGGTGAGAATAATGAAGAAAACTAAATATTGTACAACTTGGTTATTATGT
>JAZSMG010000094.1:0-3520 GCA_045535775.1 Christensenellaceae bacterium
CATAAATTCCTCCTATTTCATTTACAGGTTATAGCCCTATATGTTATCATTATAACATAATATAATAATTGAGTAAATACTAAAAAGTATTAAAATAAATCCCAAAAAGTATTCAAAAAGCAGATATGGAAAAATTTTTTAAACATGAAGGGGTAATGACCCACAATAAAAGCAGTAATATTGCATCAAACACAAATACGGATAGAAACAAAAGGTGTTTATATCAAGCGCGTGACGTAGGTTATGAGTATAACGAAAAGGGTTATTACTTAAAAACTCAAAACGGCACAACCTATTTGCTTGCTTACACAAAAAGCGGATCTGCGGTGCTTAATTATGATGGTAAGGAAATCGCTCTTGAGGAAGATAGTATGCTTTTTCTTAATCTATCTAACGAAAGAATTATTAAAGCAAGCGAAAGCCATTGGGAAATTTACTTTATGCACGTTACCGGCTCTGATATTGACGAGATATACAAAATAGTTGCCAATAGTGAAAAGGGGTATTATTTAACTAATTACGGTGGCGGAAGCTTTATGCAATGCGTTACTGATATTCGTGAAATGTATAACGATGAGCAAATTGATTATTATGAAATTTCAGGGCGGATATATTTAATATTGATGGAGCTTATGAAAAAGTCAAAGCCCGTTGAGCTTGATGCACTTATTAAAAGTGCAAAGGAATTTATTGATAGAAATTATAGCCAGCCAATCAAAATTGAGGATTTATCAAAAAGCTTATTCGTTTCAAAGGGCTTCTTAATTAAAAGATTCGTTAAGGAAACTGGTTACACGCCAAAGGAATATTTAACAATCGTTAGAATGGAAAAGGCAAAACAGCTTCTTATTCAAACGCGCAAGGGTATTTTGGAAATAGCCTTGGCAACGGGTTTTGAAAATGAAAAGAATATATATTACGCGTTTAAAAGCACTCTGGGTATTTCTCCAAAGGAGTATAGGGAAAATTATACTTGATAAAAACGGTGAAATTATTGATAACCGCTAGGTAAAGTGGTATCATTTTGGTGTTCCTGATAAAGAGGGCGAAGAAAGAGAAAAGATTCGTAAACATTTGCAAGAAATTAAACATTGTGCTTCTTGTACCGTATTATCGGGCTGTTATTTTGTTAAATCTAAGCTACCAAAGAAGAAAGGAGAAGGTGATGGCTTATTGCATTCGCATTGCGATTGTAAGTTAATAAGTATAGTGAAGCCTATCACTATTAGCACCCATTGTCCCATAGAAAAGTTTTCTGGTTATGTTTTTTCTGAAAAATATTTATTTAATGGGAAGAAAAAACTGTTTGAAAAATTGGGTTTTAGTATTAAGGATGCTTATCATCTAAAAACAGAATATGAGCGGCAAGCGAAAGAAAAGTATTTAAACGGTGATTATATAGTACGCGGATTAAATCCAAAGTATGGGCAAGATATAAATATTATTATTGAGTTAAAAACGCCAATTGGTAGAAAGGTGGAAATAATAAGCGGATGGAAGGTTCACCCATTAGGTGTGCTTACTTGCAATACGCCCTTGGCTGATGATTAAAGGAGAGATAGTATGAGATTATACGATAACGTAAAATTAACAGAAGAATTAGAAGATTTGGCAAAAAAAGGAATTCATAAAGGGTATCTAGGAATAGTTGTAAAAATCGACGTTGATATTTTTACCGTTTGCTTTTACAATAAATACAATTTTGGTGAAAGTGCGTATGCAAAGGTTAATAGGAAATATTTAAAATTTATTTTGCGTGCGGATGATAATGATATAAGTGAGTTTGCTGAGCATTTTAAGAATGTAAATATGGAAAAACACACTCATTTAACCGAATGTGACGTTAAAGAGTATGACGTGGTTGAATTAATTGTGGAAAAACCCGAATATGCGATAGAGGGAGTGCATAAAGGGGATAGAGGGTGTGTAATTAGCACTTATGCTATTCATAACTGTTGGGAAATTATTTTTTCAGAGCGTGGTACGGGTAAAGATATTGCGCAAATAGGCGTTGCCCGTGAAGATTTTAAAATTATAGATAAGTTTTAGTTTTTTTATTTTACTAATAATCGCACCTTGTTTATTCCTTTGTAAGATAAAAGGGTAGTAACATTCTATAAAACTGTAAAAAATATCATAAAACAAGAATTTTAAAATAAATTAGGTAAAAAGCGTCATATATTCCCCAATTTTTAAAGCTTGTGTGTTAAAATATTTATGCTGGCAAAAAATTAAGTATAAGAGAGGAATTAATGGGAATATTTGATGAATTAAAAGTTGAAATAACAGAAATTGTAGAACATGATTCAACAAAATATAAAAATTCTAAATTTTGGATGGAATGGGTATTAGGTAATACTAAAAATCATTGTTGGAATTGTTTAAAAAATGAACATAAAATATTTGAAGTAATTGATGCTGCCATTTCTACATTAAAAAATAAAGATAAGCCGCCGTTGCATTTGGGATGCCTTTGTTATTTTAGATGGTTAAAATCGGTAGCAGTTGGGTTTGCCACAAATTTAAGGGAAAATGGTGCAGATTATTGGTTGTACCACTTTAAATGTCTTCCAGTTAATTATATTACTAAAGAAACGGCTATATCTTATGGCTGGAAAGCTCATTTGGGTAATTTGAATGATGTTTTACCAGGAAAAATAATAGGTGGAAATATTTATGGTAATAGAGATGGAAAATTACCTTCAGCACCAGGCCGGATTTGGTATGAATGTGATATTAATTATGAGTTTGGTTTTAGGGGGCAAGAAAGATTGATATATTCAAATGATGGATTAATTTTTAAAACAGTAGATCACTACAACTCTTTTATAGTTATAGAATAAAGGGGGGATTAAAATGAAAAGATATATTTTTAATAGAGAAGAATTTGATTGGGCGGAGGAATTTTATCTTCTTATAAAAAAGAAAATGAATTTGCCTGAATATTTTGGTTGTAATGCAGATGCTCTTTGGGACGTTTTAACCGGGTATATAGAAACGCCTTGCGAGATAGTGTTTATTGGCTTTAATAAGCAGGAAAATGAATACAATAAAAATTTAATTAATAGAATTATTTCTTGTTTTAAAGATGCAGAAAAAGAATATCCTAATAAGTTTAAAATTGTTTTCAGTTAATAATATTCGGATAAAAAATTTTCCTTTGGGATAAGTTTTAAAAATTAAAAACAAAATATATACGTAACGGAAGGGTTTTTTAGCCCTTCCTTTTTTGATATAAAGAAAAACCACGCGATAGTCGCGTGATTCAGTAGGGTGTTACCGGTGAGTGGAAAGGAGCCTTCCCCAGTGGGGGAAGGGGACCACGTTAGTGGTGGATGAGGTGTTTGGGTAAAAAATATAAATAAAAATTAAAGCGCTAAATTATACAACTCCTCATCCGTCACTCGAAAACTCGTGACACCTTCTCCCGCAGGAGAAGGCAAAAGTGAAATCCGTTGACGGGTAGCAGGTAATAAGTGCATAGCTGGCAGGTCAAATAAAAAGCGCGTTTGTGCTAGCC
>JAZSMG010000147.1:0-6978 GCA_045535775.1 Christensenellaceae bacterium
ATAGCGATAGCGCGTTCGTAAAGGAAGGCTCTAACTCTATTAAGCTAAGCGCAGTTCCTCAATGGCCTCAATACTACTTCAGTCAAGAATTTATTGATTGGTTAAAGGAAAAGGGCTACGATAGCATTTCATTCGAGCTTTACATAGACGACGCCGGCTCTGAAGCTAACGTAGTTATGATGGAAGGCGCAGTTACCAAGTACGAGGTAGATAAGTGGTTTAGCGTAACCTTGAAGGTTGCTAACCTTACCACTAGTACAAGATTACAGTTCAACAAGAATACAACTAAGAATCTTAACGTTTACTTAGATAATATGCAGTTTATAACTCATACCCACAGTTACACGGCAGTTGTAACCGCTCCCACCTGTACGGAAGCAGGCTTTACAACTCACACCTGTTCTTGTGGTGACAGTTATACCGATACCCCCGTTGACGCTTTAGGTCATACTGAAGTTATAGACGCTGCTAAAGCGCCCACCTGTACGGAAAGCGGATTAACCGAAGGTAAGCACTGCTCAGTATGTAACGAAGTATTAGTTGCACAAGAAACAGTTGACGCTTTAGGTCACACTGAAGTTATCGACGCAGCAGTTGCTCCCACTTGTACTGCAACCGGACTCACCGAAGGTAAGCACTGCTCGGTATGTAACGCAGTTTTAGTTGCACAAGAAACAGTTGATGCTTTAGGTCATAGCTGGAATAACGCTCTTTCTCACGATGCATCAGGCCACTGGATTGAATGTTCTGTTTGCTTAGAAAAGAAAGATTATGCAGCTCACGATTTCACTAACGGTGATTGCGCTTGCGGTGAAGAATCCCCCGAATGCAAGCACTCTTGGCAAGATGCAACCTGTACTACTCCCATGACCTGCTCTAAGTGTGGCGAAACCGCAGGTGATGCTCTTGGTCACTCTTGGCAAAATGCAACCTGTATTACACCTAAGACCTGTTTGGTTTGCGGTGAAGTAGAAGGCGAAGCTCTTGGCCATTCTTGGCAAGATGCAACCTGTACCGCTCCTAAGACCTGTTCAGCTTGTAATGTAACGGAAGGCGAAGCTTTAGGTCATACCGAAGTTATCGATGTGGCAGTTGCACCTGATTGTGTAAATACCGGTTTAACCGAAGGTAAGCACTGCTTAGTTTGTGGTGAAGTATTAGTTAAACAGGAATTAGTTGATGCTTTAGGTCATACTGAAGTTATCGATGAAGCGGTAGCACCCACTTGTACAACAACCGGTTTAACCGAAGGTAAGCACTGCTCAGTATGTAACGCAGTAATAATAGCACAGGAAACCGTTGATGCTTTAGGTCATACCGAAGTTATTGACGCGGCAGTTGCTCCCACTTGCACAGAAACAGGCTTAACAGAGGGTAAGCATTGTTCAGTTTGTAACTTGGTACTAGTAGCACAAGAGGTAATTCCCGCAACCGGTCATAACTATGGCAGTGGCGAAAGCGAATGCGATTTAGCAATATTCAGAGTTCAATACGGCGAAGCATTAACTTTAAGCAGTAATTTTGTTCGAGAAGGCTCTTATGCAATTAAGATGACTGCAACCCCCAGATGGCCTGCATACTTCTTCACACAAGAATATATTGATTGGTTAAATGAAAAGGGTTATGAAACAGTAAGCTTTGATTTATACATTGACCAAGCAAACTCTGCAACGGCAGTTTATGCAATGGAAGGCGCAGTTACTTCATACGTTGTAGATAGATGGTTCAACGTAACCTTAAAGGTTGCAAATATAACAACCAACACTATGCTTCAGTTTGATAAGAACGAAGCCAAATCTTTAAGCGTATACCTAGATAATATTCAATACTTTACCGCAGAAGATATTTTCCACGGTGAAGAAAATATAACCGACTTAAAGATGTTCAGTGTTAAGAATACCGCTTATACAGTAAGTGTAAACTCAGATCCCACCTTTATTCGTGAAGGTTTATATTCATTAAAGCTAAGTGCAGAACCTCAATGGCCTCAATATTATTTCACACAAGAATTCATTGATTGGTTAAATGCTAACGGATATACTTCACTAAGCTTTGACCTTTACATTGATAACGCCGGCTCTGCCGTTAACGTTATTGGTATGGAAGGCACGGTTACCTCTTATTCACTTGATAAGTGGTTTAACGTAAGCCTAAAGGTTTCTTCATTAACCACAAGCAGTATGCTTCAATTTAATAGGGATGCAGTAGGCGCTCTTAACGTATATTTAGATAACCCTCAATTCATTAAATCTGGTTTACCTTTCTTAGGTGATGAAACCGCAAGTGAATTAAGAATGTTTAGCGTTACTAATACGGATTATAAGATGAGTGTAAACTATGATTTAGCTTACGTTGCTGAAGGCACTTCTTCACTTAAGTTTACAGCAACTCCCAGATGGCCCGCATACTTCTTTACACAAGAGTTTATTGATTGGTTAAAGGCTAATAATATAGAAGAGATTAGTTTCAAACTTTATATTGATGCAGAAAGCTCTGCTACTACCGTTACTAAAACGGAAGGTGTTTATGCAAAGAGTTCTCCTGCTCTAAATTCTTGGATATCCGTAACCGTAGCGGTTTCAAAATTAACCACAAGCAGTAAAATTCAAGTTAATAAGTCTGCTGCAAAATCATTAAGCTTCTACTTAGACGATATGCAGTTTATAGAACACGTTCACAGCTATACTGCAGTAGTAACTGTTCCCACTTGTACTGAAGAGGGCTTTACAACCCACACCTGTTCTTGTGGCGATAGCTATACCGATACTATAGTTGCAAGCCTTGGCGGTCACACCGCTGGGGCAGAAGCAACCTGTACTACCGCTCAAACCTGTACCGTTTGCGGTGCAGAATTAGCTCCCGCTTTAGGTCATACCGAGGTTGTTGACGCTGCTAAAGCCCCCACCTGTGAAGAAACCGGTTTAACAGAAGGCAAGCACTGCTCGGTTTGTAACGAAGTATTAGTTAGGCAAGAAAGCGTTGCTATTATAGATCATATTTTAGATAATAACGTATGCACTATGTGCGGTTTACACATTTATGACGGCGTTATTTTAGACGGCGCTTTAGATAGCGCGTACGGCGAAGTAGCAACCGTTGCTGAATATAACGAAGGCAGAACTATTACCTTACGCGGCGTTAAGACTGAAAGCGGTTTATTACTTCACGTTGTAGCTGTAATGAATAGCGCTACTACCGAAGCTGTAGGTGACTGGTCAACCGTTACCAACTTTGAATTCCGTTTAAACTGCGGTTCTCAAAGATACGTTAATATCAACGGCGCGTCTTTTGGTGTAAAGGATCACGTTTGGGAAACTACTACTAATGCAGATGGAAAATATATCTTCACCGTTGAATTATTCGTAGAAGCAGATAGTATTCAAACTTGGGCAGCAAGTGATGAAGTTCAAATTAACTACGCATGGAAAGCTCCTGGAGATGCTGCTTACGTAAGAGGTAACTACATTAACTTCTGGGCATACAGAGATATAAGTGCGTGGAGTAGCGATTGGTATGCTGCTCACCTTGGCGGATTAAATATCGGCATAAACGACTTCAGTACCGGTTTAGATACTTACGGCGTATGGCCTGATAACCTAAGACTTACCGAAGAAGGCTTAAAGATCGGTTATGATGCAAGCGAAGCAGTTATCGACGGTAACTTAGAAGAATACGCAGGCTTACCCACCGTTGTAGGCGGAGCTCAAGATGATTCTTCATTAACCGTTAGCGGTAAGGCAGGAAGTGACGGTTTATACGTTGCAGTTACCATTACTCACAAGGCTCGTTCAGGCTACAATGATGCTGATTGGTGGTTAAACGATAACTTAGAATTTAACATCAACGAAATGTATAATCAACAAAACGTTGTTCTAATCAAGGAAGGCAAGCTAATCCATAGCGGTTTCTGGGATAAAGCAGCTATGATTAGCACCGGCGAAGAAGGCTCTTATACAACTACTATCGAGTTGTTTGCAGCAGGTGTTGCAAAGATTTACAAGGTATTCGTTGGTATTAACGGCACAGGCTTTAACGGCTGGCAATGCATACCTACAGACGTATTCTTTACTCCCGAAGGAATAGTTGCAGAAGCTCCCACGTACCTTCCTTCAGCTAATATAGACGGTATTTTTGACGACGCTATTTGGACTGAAGAGGTACTATCTAAATCTCATACCACTACCGTAAACGGCGCAACCGTTACTATGGTTGGTGTATCTGCAGATTACGGCGTTCACATGGGCTTTACCGTAATTCACAAGAATCCTTTAACTCAACAAGGTCACAGTGATGGTAGCCAATGGTGGCATTACCTTAACTTAGAAATGAGACTTGGCGGTATGCACGAAGATGCAAATCAAGTAATCTTTGGTGTAAAGGACAACACTATGTCTAGATGTACTATGGCGTACGTATCAACCGATAACGGCGATGGAACTTATACAACCGTATTTGAAGTATTTGCTCCTTACTGGGTATACCAAGGTGGCGGTCATAGAGTTCCCATTATCGTAGGCGGTGTAGTTGACGGCGATTTTGCAAGACTGTGGGGTGCAGGAGCATGGACTAACAACGTTCACGATCAGAGCACTCACTACGTAACTCCTAACGGTATTATCGTGGCAGAACAGTAATAATTATAGGTTTATACCGTGGCTTAAAATGTAAAGCAACTTGGTAGGTATAAGCTAAATTATAATCAAAAAGGGCGGATTGTAAAAAATCCGTCCTTTTCTTTGCTAAAGGTTAGGTATTAAAGTGTTTTAGTGTTGTTAAATATCTTTATATGTTTTTTAAGGGTTGCTATTTGGTAGGTTGTTTAAAAATTTCTTTAATTCGCGGTCGTTTTTTATTTGGGTTACAGGTATTGCGCTATTTGTTAAAACCTGCATCATTTGCGGTAGTCTTGTTTTTTTAAATTTCCTAACGTATTTTAAAAACTCTATATCTAATTTTTCATTGCACCCCTCAGTCATATCCTCACGCGATTTTCCGCGGTTTTTAATAACCCTTTTTAAAACGCGTAAAATACAGGTAACGGTGGGGTAATTCATTAGTATAACGTGGTCTGCATATTTAAGCCTTAATTCTAAGGTGCTCCAAAAATTTCCGTCCAAAATCCAGCAGGGCTTTTCTAACTCTTCAAGTAAAAGCTCCTTAAATTGTTCTTTAGAAACAGATTGCCAATTGGGCTTCCAAAAGAGCTTATCTAAATGAACAAGCGGTAAATTTAGTTTTTTAGCAAGTATTTTAGAAAGTCTGCTTTTTCCGCTTCCCGGGCACCCAATAATTATAATTCGCTTCATCAAAACCTCAAAAAACAAATATCATTAAAAAATAGTTTAAAGTTAAAAATTATAAAAGTCAATAAAAAAGGGTTGCTTTTTAATATTATTTGATATAAAAATCATTATCCCCCGACTTTTTTTTGACAAAACCGTTTATTAAGTGTATAATTTAAGCAGTTAAGCGATTGTTTTGGGTTGAATTTATCGCATTGCTTTTTTGGTAAATCACTCTTTATCGCAATAAACCGTAGGAGAAATATGATGGATTTAAAACAATTATTACAAGATTTTGTTAACGAACCTTATGAAAATTTACTTAGCATGGCTCAAAGTGCTTTTGCTGAATTAAAGCCTGTTTTTGATAAGGCTTCTACAGACGGTCAAGGAAGTAAGCTTCTAATTGGTCTAATGGCTACCAGTCTTGCTATAGACGGTCACTTAACCGAATTAGAATATAAGTTCGTAACAGATTTATTTGGCGAATTCTCTTTTGAAGAAGTTAAGGGCTTAGTTCAAATGCACTATACCGCAGAAATGTTAAAGCTTATGGATGACCTTGTTGATAGCTTCTCTACCGACTTAAAGGCAAGACTTCTAACCTTCTGTTGCTGTTTCTTAGCTGTAGATGAAACTATTTCACGTGATGAAATCGCTTTTGTTTATAGACTTTGCGAATAAGAAAAAGCCGTTAATTTTTAACGAACAACAAATAATAAAAATAACCACCTAAGTGCCGTTAATCGCCTTATAGGTGGTTTTTTATTGCTATTTTGCTAAGCTTATTAGGTTATTGGTAACTTTAATTTCGCTTAAACGCTCCTTGTATATTTCCTGTAAAACCGTTAATAGGTTGCCACTATCTTCTTTAAATTCAGTTGCAAAGCCGTTTGAGTTAGATGAGATGAATTCATCAATTTTACAAAGAAGGGGAAGAAGAGGAATAAAGCGGTTTGCTATTACCCTGTAGCAGGGCTTATAGTTTTCTCTAAATTCATCAGAGTGGCGAATGGCAGGAAATCCTGCTTCTTCCCATTCGCGCAGTAATGCGTAGTATTCATCCCTGTTAACGGGTAGCTTTCCTTCATCAATAAGCTCTGCAACAGCCTTAAGGCTTAAGGTTAACTGTTTCATTCCGTTTGCTTCCTTTTTTGCAGAAAGATAAAAAAGGTTACCAAGAGTGGTTACGCTAAGCCCTTCTCTTATAATCCCTAAGTGAACTCTTGAATAATCACCGTCTAACTCTTCAATTTTACTTGGGGCGGAGGGGAAGTTTTTTAACTCTTGCTCAATATAACTTATAACGCGATCTTTATTACTAACCAAATGCTCACAGCCAAAGGCGCTTTGAAATAGGAATTTAAATATGTCTTGTGATTTTAACTTTGGGTAGCGCTTTGCGTGGTTTAATATTAACTTTTTAGTAATTTTGCTACTAATCATAATTTTACCTTTAATACTAAAATACTTTTTACAGTATAAAGTATAACACAAAAAACAAAAAAACACAAATGCTATTTATAAGGAATAAATAAAAGCTTATCGTTTTGTAAAAAAATAAAAGTGCCGTTAATCGACTTATAGACTAGTTTTTTAAACAATATGCTAATTATAACTAAAATATAGTTGGTAAATTTAAGCCGTGCAATAAAAAAAATAATATTAAAAAGGAAAAAAGTAATAAATTTTATTT
>JAZSMG010000164.1:0-11064 GCA_045535775.1 Christensenellaceae bacterium
GTTACCTATTACCACTAAAGACGGCTCTCAAACCAAATATATTTTATTTGACTGTCCTCAATATACCGTAGACGGATATATCGTTGAATGTTATTATTGGATTGGTACGTTTGATAAAAACACCTGCAGATTTATTGCTGACGACGATCAACCTAAGCTATTTGATTTAGGAAGAGGTGTATATACCGGTCAAAACGGCTACTGCTTCTTAACCGAGGAAGATATTGCTGCAGGAAAAACCAACTACGAACAGGGTAGAACGGTTATTTACGCTATCGCGCAGGGTAAGGATGCAGGTACTGCTCAAAACTACACGGCAGGTTGGGCGCATAACTTTGCAATTCCCCTAGAATTATGGCTTTCAGATGACGGTAAGGAAGTAATTCGTGAACCCATTAAAGAAATTGCTTCTTTAAGAAAGGAAACCTTATATTCTTACAGTGGCGAAGGCAAAACTGCTGATGAAATCAATAGTGAAATATCAAATATTCGCGGAGATTTATTGGAAATCAGAGCAAAGATAGAGGTTGCACCTACTGCTCCCCAATATTCTGCGGGTATTTACGTAAGATATAATCCCAACGTTGTAGACGGCAAGACTGAAAGAACTGAAATTAGATTCTCTAACGAAGGCGTTTTAGTTGAAAGAAATCAGTCTTCATTACTAGACTACGTTAACCGTCAACCCAGCCACCTTTGGGGACGCGTTAAAAACGAATACGAGGTTGTTATACTTTTAGACCGTTCTATGTTAGAGGTTTACGTTGACGGACTTATTAGCTTTACAACCAGAATTTATCCTAAGTACGGAAACTCTGATTATTTAAGAGTTTTCGATAACAATGCAAATCTTAAGATTACCGAGCTTAATATTTACCGTATGGGTAGCGCTTACAGCGAAACAGTAACTCCTCCTTATTACGGAAATATGGGTAATTTAGGAGAATAGGGGGCAATATGCGTAAAAAATTAATATCACTTTTAAGTGTTTTATGTGTAGCGTGTTTGTGTGTTGGCGCAGTTGGTTGTAAAAACGACGAACAGCAACAGCAGGGTGGCAATCAAGGCTCTACCCAACAAAAGGTACTTTTAAACGGTGGATTTGAATCAGCTGATTTATCCGGTTGGACGGTTGAATACGGTGACGCCTTTGACGACGACTGCGTTTCTTCACAAAAATACTTTATGTATGAAGACGACGCTAATAACAATATGCTATCAATTAACCAAACTGGTAATTGGTATCTTACCGGTAAAGGCTATCACGGCAAATATTCAGGCGCAAGAACGGGCGCGCTTCGTTCTAACACCTTTACTTTACCCGAAGACGGCTCTGTTAGCTTAAAGCTAGCAGGTGGCGCGTTAACGGTAGGTAAGGGCACGGGAGCTCCCCAAAAGGCAAAGGAAAGACTTTGCTTCGTTGGTTTTTATTTAGCAGAAAACGATAAGCTTATAGCAATGCAAACCAATGAATATTTCCACGAGCATACCGAAAGCTACGTTATCCCCGAAAGATACGCTGCAGGCGTATATAATACGGATAACTTTTACGAATATTACGTTGATTTAGCTGAATATGCAAATAAGGAAATCTATATTAGAATCGTAGATAACGACGAAAGCTATTATTACGGCTATATCGCAGTAGACGATATTAAAATCGGTAGCGATAGCGATTCTCAAACGGAAGGTGTTTTCTTTACTAAGGTAATAGATTACGAAACCGAAGCGGTTGCTCCTTCTATTTACGAAATCAAAAACGGCGGATTTGAACTAGGCTCACTTGCAGGTTGGACTGTTGTTGAAGGCGAAGCCTTTTCTAACGACGGTGTAAATACCGAAAAGGTTTGGTGGAATGAAAACATTCCCTATTCGCGTGACGGTAATTACCATTACGGTAAATATATGCCCACTGCAACCGGCGTTATGCGTTCTTCAGAATTCGTTTTAGGCGGTTCAGGTTACGTAACGTATAAGCTTGGCGGTTGCGCAGATAATAGCAAAACCTACATAAGATTTATGATTAAGCAGGGCGACGAAGCCTTTGAGGTTGCAAGATATTCTAACTTCAAATATTGGAACTTCCAATTCCCATACGTACAAAACGGCATGCGTTTATTAAATATGGTTCAGTATTATGCAGATCTTTCTGCGTATATTGGCGAAACCATGTATATTGAAGTAATAGATAACAACACCTCTAGCGATGAATTAGGCTGTATTACCTTAGATAGCGTTCAAACCTACTGGGAAGAAAAGCCCGTATGGATGGATAAGGAATCCTTCCTTGCAGTATACGACGCAGACGTTATGCCTGATAGTGAATATCAAGTAGTAAACGGTGGCTTTGAAACGGGCGACTTAACCGGTTGGACCTTAGAAGGTCAAAAGATAGGTAAGGTAACCAACGCTTCAGGCTGGTGGGCAGAAAATCTACCCTACAACAAGAAGGGTGCTCACCTATTCTCCGGTATAGTTGACGAAGGCGCGGGCGTATTAGAATCTCATAAGGGTACTTTAACAAGTTCTGCGTTCACCGTTGGCGGTAGCGGTTACATCACTTACTTACTTGGCGGTGGTGGCAACCCCTTAGAATGTTACATCTCTATTATTGACGCAGAAACGGAAGAAGAGGTTGCTCGTTTTGCTAACAGACTCTTTAACGATAAGGGTATTGGCATCATAAACAACGGCAGTAACCTTGCAAACATGGTATGGTATAAGGCAGACCTTTCTGAATTTATGGGAAGAAGCTTAAAGATTCGCGTAGTAGATAATGCTACTAGCGGTTGGGGCTTAATTACCGTAGATAGCTTCGTTACCTATTACAGAGAATTAGTAGGCGTACCCACTAAGGCTCACGAAGCGGTTGATATTATGCCCGAACCTCTACCTGATACCGTTCTTGGCGAAAACGATCCCTATCAAGTGCTTAACGGCGACTTTGAATCGGGCGATTTAACCGGTTGGACTCTTGAAAAAACCAGTGGCGAAACGGAAATCGGTTACCTTTCAGAGCAAGAGGTTTTCTGGAAAAATGCAGATAAGCCTTACAATAAGGACGGTAGATTCCTATTTACCGGTATAGAAGACGTTAAGGGAAGCATGGAAGCTGCAAAAGGTACTTTAACTAGCTCAACCTTCACGGTTGGCGGTTGCGGATTCATCACCTTTAAATTAGGTGGCGGTTACAACCCCGAATGTTATATTGAAATAGTTGACGCTTCAACCAATCAAGCGGTAGCAAAATATCACAACGATAAGGAAGGTAACGAAGGTTACATGTTCCAATTCAAAGCTGATTTAACTCAATTTATGGGTACTGAGGTTTATATTAGAGTTGTAGATAATGCAGAAAACGCGTGGGGTTGTTTAGCAGTAGATAGCTTTATTACTCATTATCAGTCAATTGATGCTTTACCTGAAGCAATACTTATTGAAAATAAGCTTGCAAATAATTAATTGATAATAAAATTTTTAATGATAAAAGGAGAAAAAGATGAAAAAATTATTTACCAAAAAGAATTTAATTGCGGTATTAATTGCTTTAACTCTAGCTTTTATGGCTGTTGGCTGTAAGATATTTGACCAAAAGGAAGCTCATTATCGCGGTGAATACGCCACTAAGGGTACTTATGCCGAATATAGCCCAGAGCAATCAATTCAGGCAAACGGTGGAACGTTAAAGGAAATAATAGTACAGGTTTCTACGGACGGAAAATATCTTTTACTATTATCTGCCTTTGACGATTCCGTTATAGAAATAGGTAATCTTTATTTCATTGGTTATAAATTTACGCTAAACGGCGTAGAGGTTGATACTGCTAAATTAGATAGAAATAGAACCTCTCTTTATTACGCTACCGTAGCGTTAAAGACTGAAAATGGCGTTGCAAAGCTTGGCGCGCAGGATTTATACGGTAACGACCAATTTACCAATTACAGTATTATTGCTTACGAAATTGAGTTTAAAACTTCTTTTGAAGAAGAAGCTCTATCTTTAAAGAATATTCGTTCTTATATTGCAGAAGCAGTTGAAAACAGCGCAGGCGAATACGATAAGCAAGAAAGCGCAGAAAGCACCGTGGTAGAAAGAGTAGTGGTAGATAAAACCGCTCTTAATGCAGAAATTGCGTTAGAAGTAAGCGAGCAAGGCGATTACACCCTAGCTTCTTACGAAGCATACCAAGCAAAGCTAGCAGAAGCAAAAGCGGTTGCCGGTGATGAAGAAGCAACTCAAGAAAGCGTAGATAAAATAACTGCAGAGCTTACTCAAGCCCGTCTAGCTCTTACCGTAAGAACGGTTGAAGAGGTTGAAGGCGCAAATAAGGCGTTCAGACTAACTTCAGGTGACAGCAAGGAAATCACTTTAGCAGACTACGTTAACGAAAACAGCTTAAGCAATATCACTTACGAAGTAGTAGCGGATAAGGATTGCGCGTTATTAAGCGCAATAGAAAACGGTAAGTTCACCGTTACCGCAGGCGAGGTTAGTGAAAACACTAACGTAGTTATAACCGTTAAGGTATCTTACAAGGGTGAACAGCAATTAGCCGTAGAATTAGCGCTTAAGATTACTAACGAAGCTGCCCCCGTTTTATCTAGTGAAGAAATCGTTAAATCTTACGATATTTACGCATTAGAAAACAAAACCAATATTACCATTGATTTTGCAGAAAACGTAATTAACGAAAGTGAATTACCTTTAACTTATTCTGCAAAGCTTAACGGCGAAGATATAACCCTAGAAGGTTCTGCATACACCTTTACCTTTGGTTCTTACACCGGCGAAGTAGTATACGAAACTTTTAGCGTTGTAGCTTCATTCGTAGCAAACGGACAAGCAGGTAGCGTTGAATATGTCTACAAGCTAGCTCTTAACGATACCACCGCTTACCGCGTTGCAAACGGAAGCTTTAACAGCGGATTAGAGGGTTGGACGTTAACTAACACCTATGGTAACGAACCCTTTGCAGGTGTAGATAACAAGAGCACCTTCTGGGCAGAAGGATACGTTATGAATAACGTAGGTAACTACTTCTCTGCATATGCAGACGGCGCATCAGAAAACTCACACGGTAAGCTAGAATCATCATATTTCGTTGTAAATAGCCAGTACGCAACTTATATGCTAGGTGGCGGTGGAAACCACAACGTATATATCACTATCGAAAACAAAGCAGGCGAAGTATTAGGCCTTTACCGTAACACTCGCTTTACCGACTTCCCCGCAGGCGAATACAGCCTTGAAGAAAGAAGAGCAATGATCGGTAACACCGTATTCCTTGCAAACTTCGTAGGCTACAAGGTAAGCTTAGCAGACTTTATGGGCGAAGAAGTAAGATTCGTAATTCACGATTACGCATCAAGCGGATGGGGCGTTGTATACTTTGACGAGCTTAACACCTACTACGGAGCAGCGGAGGTATTACCCGAAGGTCTATTAGTAGCAGAAAACCTATTAGCAAACAAAGAAGCGCTTAACGCAGAGCTAGCGTTAGAAGTAAGCGAGCAAGGGGATTACACCTTAGCTTCTTACGAAGCATACTTAGCAAAGCTAGCAGAAGCAAAGGCATTAGTAAACGATATAGCAGTTACTCAAGCAACCGTTGATAACGCAGCAAACGCGCTTACTCAAGCTCGTTTAGCGCTTACCGTAAGAGCGATTGAAGAGGTTGAAGGCGCAAACAAGGCGTTTAGATTAACCTCAGGTAACGGTAAGGAAATTCTTTTAGTAGATTACATCAACGTTAACGGCTTAAGCAGTATTACTTATAGCGTTAAGTCAAATAGTGAGCTTGCAACCGTAAGCGCTCTTGCAGGCGGTAAGTTTACCGTTACTGCAGGTAACGTAACTCAAGCTACTACCGTTACCGTAGTTATCACGGTATCTTATAAGGGCGAAGCAAAATTAGCAGTTGAATTATCAATTCAAATTACTAACGACTTAGCTCCCACCTTATTCAATCAAGAGGTGGTTGAAAAATACGATATTTACGCTTTAGAAAATAAGAGTGCTATCACACTTGATTTTGCTAAGAACGTAGATAACGAGGGTAATTTATCTCTTACTTATTCAGTTAACTATAACGGCGAAGCTTTAACTCTTAACGGAGCTTCATATACCTTCACGTTTGGCACTTATTCAGACGTAGTAGTATACGAAACCTTTAGCGTAGTAGTTTCATTCGTAGCAAACGGCGAAAGCTCTTCTATTGAATACAACTATATTTTAGCTATGACGGATAGCACCTTATTCCAGCTTGTAAACGGTGGCTTTGAAGAAGGCTTAGAGGGTTGGACTAAGGTTGGTAATATCGGTGACGTAAGCACGGAAAGCCATTACTGGGTAGAATCTTGGGAAAATAACGGCTTGGGCTATGAATTCGGTATGGACGGAGCAAAGATGTTCTCTGCATACGCTCCGGGCGCATTAGAAATCGTTGCAGGTACTTTAACCAGCTCAACCTTCACCGTTGGCGGTTCAGGATTCGTTACCTTTAAGGTTGGCGCAATGAAGGACGGTAACTACGTTTACGTAGACGTTGTTAACGCTAACACCAAGCAAATTATTGCACGTTACTATAACGGCTTATGGGCAGAATATACTAACGGCTTAAAGAGCGGTTGCAGTCTTATTGCTTACAAGGCAGACCTATCTGCATTTATGGGCGAAGAGGTATTCTTCCGCGTTAGCGATAACGCAGATAGCGGTTACGGACTATTCTTTGCTGATAGCTTTATTACCTATTACGAAAGCGAGCCTGCAGAATTTAATACTGCAACACCCGTAGCTTATACCGTTTCAGGTACTATTTACGATCTATTTAACGGCGGATTTGAAATGAACAACGTTCAAGGTTGGTTAAACAACGGCGAAATCGGCGTAGTTACAAATGCAACCGGTTACTGGGGCGACAATATTCCTTACGGTAAAGATGGCGAATATCTATTCACCGGTGTAGAAAGCTTTGGCGCTGATACCATGAGAGAAGGTAACCGCGGTGTTCTTTCTAGTTCTACCTTTGAAATTGGTGGCTCTGGTTGGATTTCATTTATGCTAGGCGGTGGCGGAAACGAATTATGTTACGTTCAAGTAATTGACGTTGCTACTAACGAAGTTCTTGCAAGATACCATCAACAAGCACAGCAAGATGCTAAACTTATTCAGTACGTTGCAGATTTAAGCGCGTATATTGGCAGAACCGCAAGAATTCAAGTTGTGGATTATGCAAGCAGCGGTTGGGGATGCGTATCATTCGATAACGTTAAGACCTACTATGCAAACAAAGATAACTTACCCGCAGGCATTACTGCAAATAACGTATTCCAAGGAACTTACGATATTGCTAACGGTAGCTTTGAAACCGGTAATATTGACGGTTGGAATATGTATATAACCGAAGCTGGCGCTCACAATACCTTAGGTTGGGTAACGAGCAACGAACGCGCAGAAGGTTGGTATACCGTAAACGACGGTCGTAAAGACGGTAATAATTTATTTACCTTCTACCATCCGGACGGTATCAACTGTGAAAACACTAAGGGTAGTTTAGAAAGCTCTACGTTTACTCTAAAGCAAGGCGCTTACCTATCGTTTAGATTTGGTGGTGCAGGCACGCGTGAAGTAAATATTCAGCTTTGCAGAAAGGACGGTACCGTTATTGCAACCTTCTATAACGAAGCTCCCGGTAAGGTAAATACTGAAATGTATGCTTACTATTATTGCTATACGGGTGAAACTGCAGACTGCTTCTTTAGAGTATACGATAATTCAACCGCTAACTACGGTTGTGTAGTCGTTGACGATTTCAGAGTAAATCTAGCAAGTGCTCCCGAAGGATTTATTGCCGCAATTAGATAATCGTTTAAAAGCATTCTAATTTAATTAAAGGGCTTCCCCCGCC
This sequence comes from Christensenellaceae bacterium, assembly GCA_045535775.1. Taxonomy (GTDB): domain Bacteria; phylum Bacillota; class Clostridia; order Christensenellales; family Borkfalkiaceae; genus HGM11416. The sequence continues at coordinate 7,908 of JAZSMG010000164.1, forward strand.
AATAGGGTGGGGGAAGCGTAAAAGCGAGATATATTATGACTATTATTAAAACCAAACAACCCGCTTTTCATATAACTGGGGAAACAGGTTGGATAAACGATCCAAACGGATTAATCTATTACAACGGCCAATATCATGCCTTTTTTCAGCATTATCCTTACGATACGAAGTGGGGACCTATGCATTGGGGACACGTGGTTAGTGATGATTTAACTAACTGGAAGTATTTACCCTTTGCTTTAACACCCGGGGATGAATGCGATAAGAACGGTTGTTTTTCCGGTAGCGCAATCCTTTATAACGGCAAGCTATGGCTTATGTATACCGGCTTTATAGAAAATCAAGGCGGTGAAAGCATTAGGCAGGTTCAATGCTTAGCAGAAAGCGCAGACGGTATAACCTTTAAAAAGCACGGTATCGTTATTGGGGAAGAGCTTTTACCAAGCGGTTACGCGCCTTGCGATTTCCGCGATCCTAAGGTTTGGTTCTTTAACGATTTCTTTTGGTGCGTTATTGCCGTAAGAAAAATAGAAGGTCGCGGTAGAATCTTATTGTATAAATCTAAGGATTTATTGCATTGGGATTTCGTTAACGACCTATTTGGCGAAGATAGCAAGGGTACTATGATAGAATGTCCCGACTATAACGAAGAGTTAGGTTATTTGCTTTCTTGCGAACAGTTTCAGCCAAGTGAAAACGGAATACATTTAAACGTACATACCTCTCGTTGGCATATTGGTAAAATAGATTATTCTACCGGTAAATTCAATGAGGTAAATCGCGGAATCGTGGATTACGGATTTGATATGTACGCCCCTCAAACGGTAGCAGGTAAAAACGTGCTAATCGGTTGGCTTAATATGTGGGATAGAAACGTGCCTTCTGAAAAATACGGCTTTGCGGGTATGCTAACCATTCCAAGAAGTGTTTCAGTTAAGTATGGCCGTTTATATCAAGAACCAATCGTAAACTGCGAAAAGGCGGTTGAAACCGAGGTTAAAGACCGGCTTTGTGATAGGCTTATTAAGGGCGTTATTACGGTAAAAGCAACTAACCTAAAAGATATTAATATAAAAATGCGTTCTAACGGCGTTAATTATACCTATTTGACTTTAAAGGATGGTGAATGGGTATTTGACCGTTCCAACTCCGGCGAGGCTATAACGGGCGTAGAAAAGGATTTAGACTCTTTAAACGGTATTCGCCGTATGCCTTGTTCAAATAATAGGGAAATAACCTTAACTATCGTTATGGATGAATTCTCTGTGGAAATATTTGAAGACGGCAGAGCGTTATCCTCTACCATATATCCCCCTGCTGATGCAGACCGATTAGAAATTGCCGTTAAGGCAGATAGCTGTAGCTACGAAAGGGCGAACGTTATTTTAAAAGCATAAAAAAGAAGCGTTTTTCAGTTTTTGAAAAACGCTTTTAATTTATATGAAAGTGCTGATAATCGACCTATATCGGCACTTTTTTGTTTATTTTTGATTTTTGGTGTCGCTTTTTTGGTTTAATTTAAAGTTGGAAGAAAGCTTTTTGGGGGTGCGTTTTATTGTTTTTGTTTTATTTATGTGCAATTTCATTTTTGGTAAAACCTTTAATAATTCTTGAATTATTAAAAAATTTATGGTATACTGTGGGTAAACTAATAATAAAAACCAAGAACATAAGGCTACAAAGCGCTTAATTTCGCTTGAATGATATTATGGGATTGGTAGTAGATTCACTACGTATATGTGAAATCACAATAAGGAGAACTAACAAATGATTACAGGCGAATTAAAAAATAGAATAGATGGGCTTTGGGATGTCTTTGCAGCAGGCGGGCTTGTTAATCCGCTTGACGTAATTGAGCAAATTACCTATTTGATGTTTATACGCGACCTTGATGATACAGATAATCTTCGTGCAAAAGAAGCGGTAATGCTTGGGCTTCCCCATAAAAGCATCTTTGCCGATAAAATAAAGATAGGGGAGCGTGAAATAGACGGAAATCAACTTAAATGGTCTGTATTTCACGATTTTCCTGCGGGAAAAATGTATTCTACCGTGCAAGAATGTGTGTTCCCCTTTATAAAAAATCTTCATGAAGATAAGGATAGCGCCTATTCTAAGTACATGGATGATGCAATTTTCAAAATTCCCACGCCCTTACTTTTAGATAAAATCGTTACCATCTTAGATGACGTTTACGCACAAATGGCGCAAATAAAGGATAGCGATATCCGTGGCGACGTATATGAATATTTGCTTTCTAAAATAGCGCAATCTGGATTAAACGGTCAGTTCCGCACCCCACGCCACATTATTCGCATGATGGTTGAAATGATGGACCCCAAAGCGGATGAAATTATTTGTGACCCTGCTTGCGGAACGAGTGGTTTCCTTGTTGCTGCGGGCGATTATCTTAAAGAAAAGCGCAAAGAAGAAATTTTCTTCAACCGCCAAAAAAAGGCGCATTATATGAACGGTATGTTCCACGGTTACGATATGGATAGAACCATGCTCCGCATTGGTGCTATGAATATGATGACTCACGGCGTAGATAACCCTTGTATTGAATACCGTGACAGCCTTTCTGACCAAAACACAGATAAAGAAAAGTATTCGCTTATTTTAGCAAATCCACCCTTTAAGGGCAGTTTAGATTACGATACCGTTTCCACCGATTTGCTTAAGGTTTGCAAAACTAAAAAGACGGAGCTTTTATTCCTTGCTTTAATGCTAAGAATGTTAAGGGTTGGTGGCAGATGCGCAGTAATCGTGCCGGATGGGGTTCTTTTTGGCTCTTCCACGGCGCACAAAGCAATCCGTAAAGAGATTATTGAAGGCAACCGTTTAGAAGCAGTTATATCTATGCCAAGCGGTGTTTTTAAACCTTACGCAGGCGTTTCAACGGCTATACTAATTTTTACAAAAACAGGGCACGGCGGAACGGATAAAGTTTGGTTTTACGATATGAAGGCAGACGGCTTCTCTTTAGATGATAAGCGCACCGCTATTAAAGAAAATGACATTCCAGATATTATTAACCGCTTCCATAATCTTACTGGCGAAGAAAATAGAGAAAGAACGGAACAATCTTTCTTTGTTAACTGCCAAGAAATTATAGATAACGGTTACGATTTATCTATTAATAAATACAAAAAAACGG
>JAZSMG010000005.1:0-3873 GCA_045535775.1 Christensenellaceae bacterium
GCGGTGTTGCCGATGCGTTTTCTTTAACCGAAAAATTTGAAGCAATGTTAAGCAAATATTCAGGCAATTTAATGCGTAGCGCGGTAGAGCTTGCAGAGCTTTGGCGTAACGATAAATTACCCAGAAGGTTAGAAGCAATGATGATAGTTGCAGATAAAGAAAGTATGTTTGTTTTATCAGGCTCTGGCGAAGTAATAGAGCCCGACGGTGGCGTTTGCGCTATAGGAAGCGGTGGAAACTATGCTTTAGCGGCAGCGCGCGCTCTTTATCAAGAAACCGATTACGATGCACCTGCAATAGCAGAAAAGGCACTTCGTATCGCATCAGACATTTGTATTTTTACAAACGGTAATATCACCGTAGAGGAGGTATAAGAATGAATTTTACCCCAAGACAGATAGTTGCCGAATTAGATAAGTATATAGTAGGTCAAGATAAAGCAAAACGCGCGGTAGCAGTAGCCTTAAGAAACAGATACCGCAGAAGCAAGCTTTCATTGGAGCTTATGGCAGAGGTTACCCCTAAGAACATTATAATGAAGGGACCCACCGGTGTTGGTAAAACGGAAATTGCAAGAAGACTTGCGCGCCTAGTTAAGGCACCCTTTATCAAGGTAGAAGCCACCAAGTACACGGAAGTAGGTTACGTTGGTCGTGACGTAGAATCTATGATTCGTGACCTAGTAGAGTGTTCTATTAGGCTAGTTAGGGAAGAATATATGCAATCGGTTAACGCAAGGGCACAAGAGGTTGCTAATAAGCGCCTTAGCAATATCGTTTGCTCAACCTTAAACAAAAACCGCGCAGAGGGTGTAGAGGAAATCAATCCCAAGCAAGCGTTAGGCGGTTTAATAGAGGGCGTTTACGATGAAATGGAAATAGAAATAGACGTTAAGGACGTTCCAAGACCTATGGAATTAGTTCCCGGTGGAGCGGAAATCAATATCGGTAGTATATTCGGCGATATGATGCCTAAGCGCACTAAAAAGAAGAAAATGCCACTAAAAGAGGCAAGAAAGATATTTATAGAAGAGGAATGCGAAAAACTAATTGATGAGGATGCAGTAGTAACAGAGGGTGTTAGAAGAGCGGAACAGGAAGGCATCATCTTTATTGATGAAATAGATAAAATCGCAGGAAATTCCAACCGCAACGGCGGACCTGACGTTTCAAGAGAGGGTGTTCAACGCGATATTCTACCCATAGTAGAAGGCTGTACCGTTCAAACCAAGTACGGCTCTATTAAAACTGACTATATCTTATTTATTGCAGCAGGTGCATTCCACGTGTCTTCAGTTCAAGATTTAATTCCGGAGCTTCAGGGTAGATTCCCCGTGTTAGTAGAGCTTTCAAGCTTAACTAAGGAAGATTTCGTTAAGATATTAACTACTCCAAAAAATGCAATTACGTTGCAATATACAACACTTTTAGAGGTTGATAACATTAAATTAGTGTTTACTGATGATGCAATAGAAGAAATTGCAAGACTTTCTGAAGCGATCAACGAAAGAACGGAAGATATAGGCGCAAGAAGATTGCATACCGTTATGGAAAATCTATTAGAGGATATTTCATTTAACGCAAGCGGAGATCATCCCGTTATAGAAGTGGTTATAGATAAAAAGTACGTAGATGATCACTTAGAAGCAATCGTTCGCAGTCAAAATCTTAAGAAATACATTTTGTAAGAGAGGAGATAAAAATGATTAATATACCAAAGGGCACGAAGGACGTATTACCCGAGCAGTCCTACAAATGGCACTACGTAGAAAGCGTTATAAGGGAAGTAGCATCACTATTTTTCTTAAAGGAAATCCGTACGCCTACCTTTGAGCATACCGAGCTTTTCTTGCGCGGTGTTGGCGATACAACCGATATCGTAAATAAGGAAATGTATACCTTTAACGATAAAAAGGGTAGAAGCATTACCTTAAAGCCCGAAGGAACTGCAGGCGTAGTTCGTTCGGTAATAGAAAACGGCTTAACCAATAACGTAATGCCCCTAAAAATGTATTACGAAACCCCGGTTTTCCGTTATGAACGCCCACAGGCAGGCAGACTTCGTGAGCACCACCAGTTCGGCGTAGAAATTTACGGCGCTAAGGGCGCAGATATGGATGCAGAGGTTATTCTTATCGCTTACACCTTACTTAAAAAGGTAGGTCTTAACGTGGCGTTAAATATCAACTCTATAGGCTGTCCTACCTGCAGAAAGGCGTATAACGAAGCGCTTAAGGAATATTTAAAGGATTCCTTTAACGAAATTTGCCCCGTTTGCCAAGAAAGATACGAAAAGAACCCCTTACGTATATTAGACTGTAAGGAAGAAAAGTGTAAAGCGGTATGCGCAAAAGCCCCCAAGATTATTGATTATCTTTGTGACGATTGTAAAGAGCACTTTGAAAGCTTAAAGAGCTATCTTTCTATCGCCGGCTTAGAATATACCGTAAACCCCAATATCGTTCGCGGATTAGATTATTATACCAGAACGGTATTTGAATTCGTTACCACCGACTTAGGCTCTCAAGGCACCGTTTGCGGTGGCGGTAGATACGATAACTTAGTTAAACAGCTTGGCGGACCGGACGTTCCCTGTGTTGGCTTTGGTATGGGTATAGAAAGAATTTTAATGCTTATGGAAGCAAAGGGTATTGAAATTGAAGATAGAACTGTGCCTGATTTATATATTGCTTCTATCGGTGAAAATGCGCATAAAAAAGCATTTGAATTATGTTACGGCTTGCGTTTGGCTGGCGTAAAGTGCGAAATAGACCATATGCAAAGGGGTGTTAAGCCTCAATTTAAGTATGCGGATAAAATTAGAGCGCTAAACGTTATAACCATTGGTGATAGCGAAATAGAAAGTTCAACCGTTACCGTAAAGAATATGGCAAGCGGTGAACAAACGCCTTGCAAGCTAGCAGTAGAAGATATTGCAAAGCTTTTAATTTAATGGCGATTACTTATAAAATTCAGCGCTCGTCACGGCGCAAAAGTATAGGTATAAAGATAGAAGCCTATACCGGTAACGTAACCGTTTTTGCGCCCAAGCTAACCCCTCTTTCAAGAATAGAAGAGGTTGTAAAGAGGCGCGAAGCTTGGATTATAGAAAAGGTAAATGCTATAAAAGCAAAAAATTCTATACTGCCAAAAATAGAAAGCGGTGCTAGGCTATATATTGCGGGAAACCATTATTTTCTTAATCTTGCAGAAGTAAAGCGTTCTAGTATAAAAGGCGAAGTTATTACTTTACCTAAGGAAAATGCAAAAAGAAGTTTAGTTGACTTAACTAAACGCCTGTTTTTGCCCTATATAGTGCAAAAAACTAACTATTTTGCTAAGGCATACGGTTTTAAATATGAAAGTGTTTCGCTAAATAAAGCAAAAAGAAAGTGGGGAAGCTGTACCTCTACCGGCAAAATAACTTATAGCGTTGCACTTGCTTATTTGCCTGAAGGAATTTGTGATTACGTAGTGCTGCACGAGTTGTGCCATACTAAAGAGATGAATCACCAAAAGGGCTTTTACGCCTTACTTTCAAAATTTATGCCCGATTATAAAACAAGGCAAAAGTACTTAAAAATTTACGGCTCGTATTTGAGCTATTTTTACGAGGAATAAAATGAAAGCGGTAGTTCAAAGAGTAACGCAAGCATCATTGACTTGCGAAAATAAGCTTATTTCGCAAATTTCAAACGGTTTAGTGGTGTATTTTGGTGTTGGAAAGGGCGATAATGAAAAGCAAGCTGAATATTTGGCTAAAAAAATATCTGCACTTCGCGTATTTTCAGATGAAAACGGAAAGATGAATTTATCTTGTAAGGATTTAGGCTATGAAATACTTTCCGTATCACAGTTTACTTTATATGCAGAC
>JAZSMG010000037.1:0-8649 GCA_045535775.1 Christensenellaceae bacterium
CCTATTGATATACATATAGACGTGATGCGTCAATTAGGTGTCACTGCTGAATTTATGGGTGATAGTGTTGTATTCAACGGTAAAAATGCAAAAAGCGGAAAGGTTCTTTTGTCGTATCCAAGCGTTGGGGCTTCAGTTAACGCAATTTGCTTAAGCGCATTTTTAAGGGGTGAAAGCACTATTAGTAACGTTGCAAGAGAACCTGAAGTTGTGGATTTATGTAATTTTTTAAATAAATGTGGTTGTAAAATAAGGGGGATAGGCTCTTCGAATTTAGAAATTACAGGTGTTTCACCTTTGCCTAAAATAAACATGGAATATCTGCCTATTAAAGATAGAATTGAAGCAGGCAGTTATATGTGTATGACGGCTATAACTGGCGGAAGCTTATGCTTTAAATACGACAGATTTGAGCATATAAGAAAAATAGTGGAAGCACTTAAACGAATAGGCATTAAAGTTGATTATAAAAGTAATGAGTTAAGATTATATTCGCAAAAAAGGCTTAAAAGCTTCAATTTGGTAGCAGACGTTTATCCTGCCTTCCCAACGGATATGCAATCGCTATTTTGTTCTTTAGCAACAGTTGCAAACGGTAAAAGTATTATAGAAGATAAGGTGTTTAAAAGCCGTTTTGATTTGTGTAATCAACTTGCTAAAATGGGGGCTAAAATTCAAATAGAAGAGGGGAAGGCGATAATAAATGGGTGTAAAACACTAAAAGGTGCAAAGGTTTTAGCAAGTGATTTAAGGGCAGGTGCCGCGTTAATTACAGCCGGTTTGGTAGCTGAAGGTATAACGGAAATTAGTAATGCAGAACTAATTGATAGGGGGTATGAGAATATAGTAGGGAAGTTAAATAAATTAGGCGCTGAAATAAAAGTAAAATTTTAAAATATTTACCTCTTTTCTAAGTGCTGAAATAATTAAAAACAGTTGACAAAATACGCCGTTATATAATATAATTATATATAATGTACGTATTTTCGATTTCTTTAAAAAAAATCGCTTATAAATCGCTAGCTGCGTACGCTTTCTAAATAATTAAAATTTTTAGGAGAAGGATATGAAACACAAACGATTATTAATAATTTCAACATGTTTGGTTTTTGTGATGGTTTGTGTTTTATGCTTTAAGGAACTTTTCACAGTAAAGGATATTAACGTAGAGTATTTAGTGACTTCAAGCGGCGTAAATGAAGAAGTTTACAGTTTGGTGGAAGAGTATAAGGGTAGAAGTATTTTTAGTGTTGACGTAGATGAAATCAAAAACAAAATTACTTCTAACCACTACTTGAAGGTTTTATCCATAGAAAAGAAGTATCCAAACGAAATTTTAATCAGTTTAATTGAAAGAAGCGAAAAATATTATTACGTTGCAGATGATGCCGTGTATTATTTTGATGACGAATTTTTTACCGTTAGAAGGTCAGATAGCGCGCCCGTTGGTGAAACCTATCTTACGGAATTAGCCTTTAATGAAATTTCAACAGGAATTGAAATTCCGGTTGAATGCTCGTTAATGAGTTATTTTTATTTTCCGGAAGAGTTTTTAGCGGATAGGAATATTGTTATAGATAAAATACAAGGTATTTCTTCTTCAGTAACAAAAATCAGTTTTGTTACAACGGGAAAGCTTAAAGAGCATAGAATTGAATTACAAATGCGTGAAGGTGTTGTAATTGAAATTTATCAGGCAGGCATTTCTCTAGAAGAAAAATTGCAAAAAGGAATAGATTATTACAAACAGCTTGAAGAAGGTAAAAAGATAGAAGGCTTTATTTACGTTCTAATAGATGATAAGTCTGGCAAGGTTGTTAGTAATTATAGAAGTCCTAAGTAAACTAATTTTAAACCGCTAATCAGTGGAGGTATCGTATGACGAAAGATTCTGTTGCCGTTTTAGAGATAGGCTCACAAAAAATAACTTGTATTATAGGTCAAAGAGGTGTTAATGGCACATTCTTAATTAAAAGTTTGGCTGAATGCGAATACGAGGGGTTTTGTGACGGCACTTTTTTTGATCAACAATCACTGTCTCGTGCAATAAGTGAGGTGCTAAAAAACACTTCTAAGGCAGCAAGAACCTCTATTAATAAGTTATTTGTTAGTATTCCTGGGGAATTTTCATACGTTAAGGTTAAAGAAAGCTCTTTGGCATTTACGCGCAAAAAGCGCATTAAAAGCCGTGATATACAGGATTTATTTGAGCCCATTGGTTCTGATGACGGTAACGGTTACGTTATTACAGATGCCCATGCAATACATTATAGATTAGATGACAACAGAAGAGTTTACGAGGCAGAAGGTTTAAAGTCCTTTAAAATATCAGCGCTTATAACTTACGTTTATTCCTCTAAGGTTTACTTAAAGAGACTTAAAAATATTTGTAATCTATTAGGCATTTCTAAGGTTGAATTTATTTCTGAAAGTTTAGCGGAAAGCAAATATTTAGTACCTAAGGAAGAGCGTGATTTAAAGAGAATCATAGTAGACGTTGGTTATTTAACCACTAACGTTTTAGTTACTTACGGAAACGGTTTACTTTACCAAAAGGCTTTTTCTTATGGTGGGGGATATATTACCGCGGATTTAATTAAAACCATAGAGGTAGATAGACCTATTGATATGGCTCTTAAGTTTGAAATGGCAGAAAGATTAAAACGCAAAATAAACTTAGGTTACGATATTAAAACGGAAGGCTATTATCAGCTTACTATCAATGATGAGGACTTTTTATTGCCCTTGCAAAAATCAAACGTAACGGTTCGTTTTTGCCTTGATCAATTAGCAGGTTATATTGATGGTGTTATGAAGGAGTGCCCTTTAGATTTAACCATCAATGCGCCCATAGCGTTAACTGGCGGCGGTATTGCGTACATGAGGGGAGCTAAGGAGTATATTTCCTCTCGCTTAGAAATGCCAATTCAAATTCTTGCTCCTCAAATTCCGTTTATGAATAAGCCGGATGAGTCCGCCTCTCTATCTCTTCTTAATGAAGCGTTAGAGCGAAACGGTAAATAGAAAAACTTCATAAATTTAAGATTTTATCTTGAAAAACAAAGATTTTTATGTTTTTCATAATTTCACGTTGGAGGAATGTTGATGTTCGAAAATAACAGCAACCTTGGTGTTGCAAAGATAAAGGTTATAGGCGTTGGAGGTGCAGGAAACAACGCTGTTAACAGAATGATAGAAAAGGGAATTGTAAGTGCTGAATTCGTTGCTATAAACACGGATAAACAAGCACTAATGCTTTCTAAGGTTCCCGTTGAAAATAGATTGCAAATTGGTGAAAAGATAACGAAGGGCTTAGGTGCAGGTTCTCAGCCGGAGCTTGGTGAAGCGGCTGCGGAAGAAAATAGGGCAGAAATAGAAGCCTTTTGTGAAGGTGTAGATTTGTTGTTTATCGCCGCCGGAATGGGTGGTGGAACGGGTACCGGTGCGGCTCCTGTAATTGCAAAAATAGCACGCGAAAAGGGTTGCTTAACTGTTGCAGTAGTAACCAGACCCTTCTCTTTTGAGGGAAAGAAGAGAGAACTTAATGCGGTAAAAGGCATAGCAAATTTATCAAAATACGTTGATACTATTATAATTATTCCCAATGATAAACTACTTGAAGCGCTTCCTGTAGATACTCCTATGGTAGAAGCTTTAGCATATGCAGATGATAATCTTCGCCAAGGTGTATGCGGTATAGCAGATTTAATTTCTACTCCCGCACTTATCAATTTGGATTTTGCAGACGTAAGAACTATTATTTGCAACCAAGGCTTAGCTCATATGGGTGTTGGTAGAGCAAAGGGTGAAAATAGAATTGTAGAAGCTGTTAGACAGGCTGTTTCAAGCCCCTTGTTAGAAACCACAATAGAAGGCGCAAGCGGTGTTATAATCAATATTACCGGCGGTAGAGATTTAACCTTAGGTCAAGTTTACGAAGCCGCAAGAGTAGTTCAAAAAATAGTTGATGAATCGGCAAATATAATCTTTGGTGCTAATATTAACGAGGATATTAAAGAAGAGGTTATTATAACCTTAATAGCAACTGGATTTAACAAAAAGGAAATGCCTTCCGAACCCGAAAAGAAAGTTGTTAAGCCTGTAATAGTGCAGTCTGCAGGTGTAAGCCAAACAGTTATTTCTACTGCAGAAAAAACTATCAAACAGGAAGAACCAATGCCTGTAAAAGAAGAACCCAAGCCGGAACCTATAAAAAGGGAGCCTGTTTATACTAGACCTGTGCAAACAGAGCCTCGTAAGGTAAGTGAACCCGAGTTTGAAAAAGAACCTATAAATAACGAAGAAGATAGAAAAGAATTACCTTCTTTTGTTAAAAAGTTATTTGGTAAAAAGTAAGCTTTATATTGCATTTGCGAAAGAGAAAAAGCCTTAATGCGTCTTTTTCTCTTTTTAAAATGAAAAAAGGAGGTTGTAAATGAAGATTCTTTCAGATATAGAAATTTCACAGTCTAAAAAACCGCTATCTATAATGGAAATAGCAAAAAAAATACACGTTCCAGAGGAGTATTTAGAACAGTACGGCAAATATAAGGCAAAAATTGATAATAATTACCTTAATCAATTGACTAATAAGAATGGAAAATTAATTTTGGTAACCGCTATAACGCCAACACCTGCAGGTGAAGGAAAGACTACAACAACAATTGGCTTAGCTGATGCATTTAGAAAAATTGGCAAAAATAGTGTTGTTGCTTTAAGGGAGCCTTCCCTTGGCCCCGTTTTTGGTGTAAAAGGTGGTGCAACCGGAGGTGGGTATGCTCAAGTTGTGCCAATGGAAGATATAAATTTACACTTTACAGGTGATTTTCATGCTATTGGTGCGGCAAACAACCTTTTAGCTGCAATGATAGATAACCATATTCACCAAGGTAACGAGCTTGGCATTGATCCTGAAAAAATTACTTGGAAGCGCTGTGTGGATATGAACGATCGCCAATTACGAGTTGTAAACGACGGCTTGGGCGGTAAAGTAAACGGCACCCCAAGAATGGATGGCTTTGATATTACCGTTGCATCGGAAATAATGGCAGTTTTTTGTTTAGCTAACAATCTTGCCGATTTAAAAAATAAACTTTCTAATATAGTTGTGGGTTATACTTATGACGGTTTGCCTGTGACGGCAGGTCAGTTAAAAGCGGTTGGCGCAATGACTGCTTTATTAAAGGATGCGTTTAAGCCCAATTTAGTTCAAACGTTAGAAGGCACGCCCGCGTTAATTCACGGTGGTCCTTTTGCAAATATTGCGCATGGGTGCAATTCTGTAATCGCAACCAAAATGGCGCATAAAATGGGCGATTACGTAATTACTGAAGCTGGATTTGGCGCAGATTTAGGTGCGGAAAAATTCTTTGATATTAAGTGCAGATATGCAAACTTAAAGCCTAATGCTGTAGTTTTAGTAGCAACCGTTCGCGCTTTAAAAATGCACGGCGGTGTTGCAAAGGAAAACTTAGGTGAAGAAAACGTAAAGGCAATAGAAGAAGGCTTCTCTAATCTGTTAAGACACTATAAAAACATAACTGAAGTTTATAAATTACCTTGCGTTGTAGCAATAAATCACTTCCCAACCGATACCGATGCAGAGGTTAATTATTTATTTAACAAATGCAAGGAGCTTTCTATTCCCGTTGAACATTCCAAAGTTTGGGCAAAGGGTGGTTTGGGTGCTATAGAATTAGCTGAAAAGATAGTTGAACTTTGTAATAATGAAAGTTTATTTGAATTTTCATATTCATTGGAAGGTTCAATAGAAAGCAAAATTGAAGAAATAGTAACCAAAGTATACAGAGGTGAGGGTGTAATAATTACCCCTGAAGCAAAGGAAGAAATTGCAAGACTAACTGCGTTAGGATTTGACCGTTTACCTGTTTGCATGGCAAAAACCCAATATAGCTTTTCAGATGATCCTAAAAAATTGGGGGCACCTAACGGTTTTTACGTAACCATTAAAAAGGTTAAAATTTCTGCAGGGGCAGGATTTATTGTAGCTTTAACAGGCGATATTATGACTATGCCCGGCTTACCCAAGAGCCCCGCCGCTGAAAAAATTGACGTTGATGAAAAGGGCAAAATCAGCGGTTTATTTTAAAAAATAAATACCGATATAAACTATATTAAAATATAGTTAATAAATTCTAAAAAAAAGTTACTTCTTTCTTGACAAAAATATCTTTCCTTTGTTATAATATTTGTAATGTATAACGATTGGAGGAAGCAAACATGACTTTAATTGCTGCAAAATTATTTGATAATAGCATGGAAGAGTCAGTTATTCGTTTTTTTGCCGATAATAATCGTTTTTCTTCTTTAAACAATTCCAAATTCACTATTTTTCCCGGTTTTTGTGACGTGCACGTGCATTTCAGAGAACCGGGTTTTGTTTATAAAGAAGATACTTATAGCGGTTCAATGGCGGCGGCGCGCGGTGGATATACCGCAGTATGCACTATGCCCAACTTAAACCCTGTGCCTGACTGCGACGAGAATTTAAAATTACAGTTAGATGCTATAAATCAAAAGGCTCAAATAGCAGTTTTTCCATATGCTTCCATAACAGAAGCGCAAAAGGGTGAACGTTTATCGCAGTTGCTTGTTAAAAACGATAAAAGAGTAATAGCCTTTTCCGATGACGGTAAAGGTGTTCAAAGTGAAGATATGATGCTTAAAGCAATGACGGTTGCTAAGCAAAACAACGCAATAATCGTTGCTCATTGTGAAGATAATTCCTTATTAAACGGTGGATATATCCATAAGGGTAGTTACGCTGAACGAAACGGGCATAGGGGAATATGCTCAGAAAGCGAGTACTTGCAAATAGAAAGAGATATAGAATTGGTTAGAAAAACCGGGTGTAAATATCACGTTTGCCATATATCAACAAAAGAAAGCGTTGAATTGATTGCGAAAGCAAAGCGCGAAGGGCTTGATATCACCTGTGAAACCGCACCACATTATTTAGTTTTTAATGATGAAGATTTAAAAGAAAGCGGTTCTTTTAAAATGAATCCGCCCATTAGAAGTGAAGTAGATAGACTTGCTTTGATAGAAGGTGTTAAGAACGGCACTATAGATATGATAGCCACAGATCACGCACCGCACTCTGCAGAAGAAAAATCTTTGGGGTTAGAAAAAAGTTCTTTTGGTATTGTTGGATTGGAAACCGCTTTCCCTATTTTATACACAAATTTGGTACAAAATGACGTTATAACAATTCAAAAGTTGATGGATTTGTTAACTTTTAATGCGCGCAAGCGTTTTAAAATAACTAGTGAAGTTGGCTTTTCCATATGGGATTTAAACTGTGAATACAAAATAGATTCTAAGCAATTTTTATCAAAAGGAAAAAGCACGCCGTTTAGCGGTCAAACGGTAAACGGTAAAAATATGCTAACCTTTTACAAAAATAAAGCAATATACGTTAAGGAATAATATCATGGCTAAAAGAAAGGATATAAAGAAAATTTTAATTATTGGTTCAGGTCCTATTATAATCGGTCAAGCTGCGGAATTTGACTATGCGGGCACTCAAGCTTGCTTGGCTTTAAAGGAAGAGGGATACGAGGTTGTGCTTGTAAACTCTAACCCTGCAACTATCATGACGGATACCTCTATTGCTGATAAAGTATATATGGAACCGCTTACTTTAGAATATATTGCAAAAATCTTGCGTTATGAAAGACCTGATGCTATTTTACCCGGTATCGGCGGTCAAACCGGCTTAAACCTTGCAATGCAACTTGAAAAGAAGGGTGTTTTAAAAGAATGTAGGGTTGAATTGCTTGGAACTAGCAGTAGTAGTATAGAAAGAGCTGAAGACAGAGAGCTCTTTAAAAAGATGTGCGAGGAAATAGGTGAGCCTGTAATTCCTTCAGAAATCACCTATTCGTTAGAAGAAGCGGTTGTTTCCGCTAAAAGAATTGGTTACCCCGTAGTTTTACGTCCTGCATTTACCTTAGGCGGAACCGGCGGTGGATTTGCTAATAACGAAGAAGAGCTTAAAGAACTTGCAGTTAACGCCTTCGCTCTTTCACCGGTTCACCAAGTTTTAATAGAAAAGAGCGTTAAGGGTTATAAAGAAATAGAATTTGAAGTAATGCGTGATTCAACGGGTAAAGCCATTACCATTTGCGGAATGGAAAATATAGATCCTGTTGGTGTTCACACAGGGGACTCTGTAGTAGTTGCCCCCATTCTTTCATTAACGGATAAGCAGTTAAAGATGCTTAACGGCAGTGCTTTAAAAATAATAAGCGAGCTTGGAATTGCCGGCGGATGTAACGTTCAGTTTGCATTAAATCCAAATTCAGACGAGTATTTCTTAATTGAGGTTAATCCCAGAGTGTCACGTTCATCAGCTTTAGCCTCTAAGGCAAGCGGATATCCCATTGCTCGCGTTACCGCAAAGATTGCAGTTGGTATGACTTTAAGCGAAATTCAAGTTGCTGGAACTACTGCAGATAAAGAGCCTAATTTGGATTATATCGTGGCAAAATTCCCACGTTTCCCATTTGATAAATTTACTTCTGCATCAAACGTATTAGGAACGCAAATGAAGGCTACCGGCGAGGTAATGGGGATTGGCTCTACTTTAGATGAATGTATTTTAAAATCCGTAAGATCGTTAGAAAT
>JAZSMG010000256.1:0-14750 GCA_045535775.1 Christensenellaceae bacterium
AAATAGCAATATCTTCCAGCATAGCCTTTCTTCTGTCGCCGAAGCCGGGTGCTTTTACTGCAACGCAGTTGAATACGCCTTTAAGCTTATTAACTACTAAAGCTGCTAAAGCGTCGCCCTCAACCTCCTCTGCGATAATTAAAAGTCTTTGACCTTGTTGAGCAATAGGTTCAATTACGGGTAAAAGCTCTTGTATAGAAGAAATCTTTTTATCGGTAATAAAGATTAGGGGATTATCTAAAACTGCCTCCATCTTATCGGTATTGGTAACCATATAAGCAGATGCATATCCTCTGTCAAATTGCATACCGTCAACGGTAGAAAGCTCGGTTTTCATAGTCTTGCTTTCCTGAACGGTAATAACGCCGTCCTTACCAACCTTTTCCATAGCGTCTGAAATAAGCTTACCAACCTCTTCGTCACCTGCAGAAATAGAAGCAACTTGAGCAATAGCAGTTTTGCCGTCTACGGGCTTACTAACTGATTTTAAGTGTTCAACCGCAACTGCAACCGCCTTCATAATACCTTTCTTTAAAATAATGGGGTTAGCGCCAGCCGCCAAGTTCTTTAAACCCTCTCTAATCATACCTTGCGCTAAAACGACTGCGGTAGTAGTTCCGTCACCGGCAACGTCGTTAGTTTTGGTGGAAACCTCTTTAACAAGCTGAGCGCCCATATTTTCAAATGGATCCTCAAGCTCAATTTCCTTAGCAATGGTAACACCGTCGTTGGTGATTAGGGGAGCGCCGTATTTTTTATCTAAAACAACGTTTCTACCCTTAGGACCAAGGGTAATTTTAACGGTATCTGCAAGGGTATTAACACCTCTTTCAAGCGCTTTTCTGGCATCTTCGCCGTACTTAATTTGTTTAGCCATAATATATAATACCTCCGAAAAATCAATTATTCAACGATAGCTAAAATATCGCCTTGGCGAATGATAATAAATTCTTCGCCGTCTACCTTAAATTCGCTTCCTGAATATTTAGCAAAAAGCACTTTATCGCCGGGTTTAACCTGCATAACCACTTCGCTACCTTCAACAAGCCCACCGGGGCCAACTGCAGTAACAACTGCGATTTGTGATTTTTCCTGTGATGCAGTGGGAAGAATAAAACCGCTTCTGGTGGTTTCTTCCTTTTGAACAAGCTTAACTACGACTTTATCAAATAAAGGTTTAACGTTCATATATTTATCCTCCTAAATTTTAATATGGTAACACAAAAGTGTGTTTTTAGCACTCTTGGGTTTTGACTGCTAATATAATTATACCATTAAAAAGTGATTTGTCAATAGATTTATGCGCAAATTTTGCAAATTTTACCTTAAAAAAAGTTAAGTTAAAAAAATTTCGATAAATTATTGCAAAATGCAAGAATATATGCTAAAATATATGCGAAGAACAAAATTTGAATGCCATCAAAGGCTTAAATTAGGTAAAATAGGTTATAATTATGAATAAATGGGATAAAAGGTTTATGCAACTTGCAGAAACGGTTGCTACTTGGTCAAGCTGCTTTCAAGAAAACAGGCAAATAGGCGCGGTTATCGTTAAAGACAACCGTATTATAACAACCGGTTATAACGGTGCACCTTCTGGAGTTGTAAGCTGTAAGGAAAGGGGTGAGTGCTTGCGTAGAGTAATGCAAATACCAAGCGGAACTCGCCATGAAATGTGTTATGCCGTTCACGCAGAACAAAACGCAATAGCGCAGGCGGCAAAGCTCGGTATTTCAGTAGAAGGCGCAACTTTATATTGCACCCATCAACCTTGCGTAATCTGTTCTAAAATGATGATAAACTCAGGCATTAAAAGAATAGTTTACCGCCATGGTTATCCTGATGATTTTTCATTAAGACTTTTACAGGAAGCAGGCGTTCAAATTGAAGTTTATGAAGAATAAATTTAAAAATACTTAAACAAAAGGAGAAATTAATATGGCTAATCCTATAGCAACTATTGAAATGTACGGCGGGGGAATTATGAAGCTGGAGCTATACCCCGAAATTGCTCCCAATACTGTTAAAAACTTTGTTTATTTAGCAAACACAGGCTTTTATAACGGCGTAATTTTCCACAGAGTTATAGAAGATTTTATGATACAGGGCGGTGATCCCACCGGAATGGGTACAGGTGGTCCCGGTTACCGCATAGAAGGCGAGTTTACCGCTAACGGCTTTAAGAATAACCTAAAGCATAAACGCGGTGTTTTATCTATGGCGCGCTCAATGATGCCCAACAGCGCAGGCTCTCAGTTCTTTATTATGCACGCAGATTCACCCCACCTAGACGGGCAGTACGCCGCTTTCGGTATGCTTATTGAAGGCTTTGAAGTTTTAGATCAAATTGCAACAACTCCAACCAATCCTTTGGATAAGCCTATTGAAGAACAAAGGGTAAAGACTATTTCCGTAGATCTTCACGGCGAAAAAATGGATCAACCCAAAATGCTAAAGTAAAACAGTAAGAATATGATACACTCTTTATGCGGTGGCAAACTGCGTGATAATCAGTCTTACGACGTTGTAAAAATCAAATTTATAAATAATCCTTTAGCAGGTGAACGACCTTATTGGTATAAAAGCACCCTCCCTTTATTAAAAGAGGGTGATACCGTGCTTGCGCCATTTGGTAGGGATGAAAAGCAATACGAGGCCACCGTTTTGCGTATAGATAAAAACGTAAACGAGCAATGTTTGCCAATACCTGCAAGTAAAATGGGTGAAATATCTTCAATTAAATAGCAAAATGTATTTAATTAAATAGCAAAAAATCGAGGTGAAAATCCTCGATTTTTCTTTTGCAATTAACTTTTATAAAAACTTTTTAAGGTTGTTTTCGCAAGCCTCTTCAAATCTTTTAAGCTCGTCAACGCGGTTATATACCTCATCGTATAAAAGTGAGCCGTATTCAGAAAGGTCTTTAAAAAGGGTAGTATAGCCCATAACGCTTCCCTTAATAAGCATTTCTGCAAGGTGAGAAGCGGAATTGTCTATCATTGTTTTCATATTTATAGAAGCGTTAAGCATACCTTTTGCAAGTCCGTTAACGTCCGGTAAATCAATTCCAACGTTCACACCGGTTAAAGCTATTTCGGTTAAATGCTTGTTATAACCCTCATGCTGGGTAATAAGCTCCTCCTTTAAAGCTCCCTCGCACTTAGGCAAAATATCTTCAATAGATAAAATAGCCATTTTAGCATTTTTGTAACAGTTTTTTAATACGTTTTCATTTATAGCAGTTTTTTCCATAGTGCTTACAGTATGTGCATTCTTTCATAAAAAGATACCTACAAACGTAAAAAATAGGATTTTTTTAATCAAGATAAATTTATTGCATTATTCGGTTGAAAAAAAACGTAGTGTATGCTACAATAAAAAAGCAAAGTCACCTGTTAGGTGGCGGTTTATTAAAGCTTATACGTTAGAGTGGTAAAGTGGAATGATTTATATAATTTCGGATATTCACGGTGAATATGAGTTATTTATAAAATTACTTCAAAAAATCAATTTTTCGCGCCAAGATGAGCTAATTTGTTGCGGTGATATGATAGATAAGGGCCCAAACTCCGTTAGACTTTTACAATTCATAAAGTCAATGCCTAACGTCAAGTGCATTATGGGTAATCACGAGCTGGAATTTTTAAAATATTACTGGGGAATGACGCAAGAAGAGGTAGTTGATTTTGATGTGGTTTTAGCAAAGATTCAAGCTTATTTTTCAGACGGGTACTTGTTAGATTGGGAACTTGTTGACTGGCTTGAGGCATTGCCTTTTTACGTGGAAAGAAATAATTTTATTTGCGTTCACGCAGGTATTCCATTAGATGATAGCGGTGCAGTTATGCCGTTAGAAAGGGTAAAACTGGAGCAACTGGTATACGATAGGCGCTTTAAAGATCCAATTTTAGTGCCAATAACCAACAAAACTGTTTTCTTTGGGCACACGCCAACCAGCTATATTTCAAATGAAAGCAAAATCATTGCATATAGAAAGGAAGGGGTGGCTATTAACGGCATAAATGATTATTACAAAATTCACTTAGACTTAGGCGTATGGCTACACGGTGTTTTAGGTTGTTTTTGCATAGAAACCTGTGAAGAATTTTACGTTAGCAAATATTGATTTTAAAAAAAGCTTGCAAAAATATATCAAAGGTAAGAAAATAGTAAGTTTTGGTTGACTTTTGTTTAAAAATTGCAAATAATAACGTTAAGCATAAAGCAAAATATTATTTTTCTTTTTCCCATAGAGTTATATTGTTACCTATGGGAATTCTTTTTTACTAAAAAAGGTTGTAAATTGTGAAGAAATATTAAAAAAACAGCAAAAATTTGATTGACAAACTTCGTTTAGTTTGGTAATATATTTAGGACCGCTCGGAAAAGGCACAAAAGCGTGGTTAAGACCACCGCCCGTGAATCGGCGAGATTAGACAGGAGGATTTTTAGTAAGATGTATGCAATCATTGAAAACGGAAGCAAGCAATACACCGCAAAAGTTGGTGACGTTATCAGATTCGAAAAGCTAAACGCAGAAGTTGGCGAAAACGTAGAATTTAACGTGCTTCTAGTTTCAGACGAAAACGGTATTAAGGTCGGCAAAGAAGTAGAAGGCCTTAAGGTAGTAGGTAAGGTACTTGTTCAAGACAAGGCAAAAAAGGTTATCATTTACAAGTACAAGTCTAAAAAAGGCGAAAGAAGAAAACACGGGCACAGACAGCCCTTCACCGCTGTTGAAATCAGCGAGATCGTTGGTTTATAAGAGGAGGAATAAGCTATTATGATGTTTTTAATTAGATTATTTGCTCATAAGAAAGGTGTTGGTAGCAGTAGAAACGGTCGTGACAGTGCAGCAAAGCGTCTTGGTGCAAAGCGCGCAGACGGTCAGTCAGTTTTAGCTGGTAGCATTTTAGTTCGTCAAAGAGGAACTAAGATTCATCCCGGTAAAAACGTTGGTATCGGTAGTGACGATACTTTATTTGCTTTAACTGACGGCGTAGTAAGATTCGAACGCCTTGGCAGAGATAAAAAGCAAGTTAGCGTTTACGCTGAATAATTTTGATGATTAAACCGAGGGCTTAACCGCTTTCGGTTTTTTATTTTTCACTAAAGAACAGTGTATAAAAATCCTTATTTGAGGTGTAAAAGTGACTAAAAAAATAACTGTAAATTCAGAATTTTTTAACCCTAAAGATACGTTGGAATGCGGTCAAATATTCCGCTTTTTTTCTACAGAAAATGGGTATTTAGTTTTATCGGGAAACAGGGCGTGTGAGCTGATTAGTGAAGGTCAAAATACCGTTATCATTTGCGATGAAGAAAACGAGCAATATTTTTATAATTATTTTGATTTAGATACCGATTATTCGGGTATATATTCAAGGGCTCAGTCAAGTAAGTTCGATATACTAAAAAAAGCCTCTTCATTGGGTAAAGGGGTACGTATTTTAAAACAGGATAGCGAAGAAATGCTTTTTTCCTTTTTAATTTCCCAAAACAACAATATTCCGCGCATCAAGAAAATAATAAATTCGCTTAGCGAAAAGCTTGGTGAAAAAAAGAGCTTTTTAAATCACGGATATTATGCTTTCCCAACGGCAAGCGCATTACAAGGGGCAAGTGAAGAGCTTTTAAAGGAGTGCGGTTTAGGTTACAGAGCGCCTTATTTAAAGATTTTAAGTAAGGAAATTTTAACGAATAACTTACTTTGTAAGTTAAAAGACTTAAACGAAGAAAGCTTAAAGGCAGAGCTTTTAAAGATAAAGGGTATAGGCGAAAAGGTTGCTAATTGCGCGCTTTTATTCGGCTTTTACAAAACGAAAAGCTTCCCCGTAGACGTTTGGATAGAAAAAATTTACCGCGAAGATTTTGGCGGTAAATTAACCGATAGAAGCAAAATTACAGCTTTTTTTATTGATGAGTTTGCCTTTGATGCAGGCTATTTTCAGCAATATTTATTTTACTATAAAAGAAGTTTAGAAAAACAGCCCAAAAATTAAAAAAAGGGCTGTTTTTTTTTGTCAAAAAATGAACTAAATTTAAAGAAAAAAACAATTTTATAGAATAAAATTGCCAACATTCCTAAAAAGTCTTTACAAAGAATTCAAAATATAGTAAAATAAAAGGGTTATGAAAGGCACTATTCCGGCGGTGATAATATCAACGGTTACAAACGCATATTATAATTTAGCTGTAGAAAGGCTTTTGTTAAATGCTTCACTAAGCGCGCCCTATCTTTTTTTATGGCAATCAAAAAACGCAGTAGTAATTGGTGCGCATCAAAATCCTTATGCTGAATGTGATTTGTTAAAGATGCAAGAAGAAGGCGTTCAGCTTACGCGCCGTATAAGCGGTGGCGGTGCGGTTTATCATGATTTAGGTAACTTGAATTTTTGTTTCGTTTGCCCCAAGGGTGTTTATGATGAAAAAGCTCAAACCAAACTGATCGCAACCGCTCTTTCAAAGCAGGGTATTAAGATTGAAATTTCAGGCCGAAATGATTTAACGGTTAACGGCTTTAAAATTTCCGGTAATGCATATTATAGAACTAAGCAAAACGGCTTACATCACGGAACGCTACTTATTTCAAGCAATCTTAACAAACTATCTGCATACCTAACCCCATCAAATGAAAAATTGCAAAAAAGCGGGGTTAAATCTGTTAAATCACGTGTTGTAAATCTCAACGCGATTAACCCTGAAATAAACGTAGAAAACGCAAAAAAATTCATTATAAATGAGTTTTGCCTTACTTTTAACAGTGTAGAAGAACTTTCAATTGAGCAATTATTCACAAATTCACAATTAGAAGAGCAAATGCAACTAATTTCCTCTAAGGAATATTTGTTCGCAAGGTGGGAAAAACAAAATCAAGTTATATCTAAGCGCTTTAACTGGGGTATTTGCTATTTTGAGCAAAAATCTCAAAACGGCAAGCAAGTTTTAAGTATCAATACGGATAGTATTTATCCAAACGTGATTTCCGTTGTTGAAGGTGAGTACGCAGATGGTAAGTTGGGCGCAAGTACTCTTAGTGATTTTGAAAGTTTGAAGGAATTTGAAGCATACGAAGAAATAATAGAATTTTTAAAGGAAAAGTTATGATAAAGAAAACACCTCTATACGAAAAGCATATTGAGCTTGGCGGTAAAATAGTGGAATTTGCAGGCTGGTATTTGCCTGTTCAATATGAAAAGGGCATAATTTTTGAGCATAACACGGTACGTAGCGCGGTAGGCTTATTTGACGTTTCGCACATGGGTGAAATATATATAAGCGGTGAAAAGGCTACCCAAAATTTACAGGCATTAGTAACTAATAGAGTAGAAACTATGGCAATCGGTCAATGCCGTTACACTTTAATGCTTTATAACGATGGTGGTGTGGTAGATGATTTACTTATTTACCGCCTAAGCGATAACGAGTATTTATTGGTTGTTAACGCTTCTAACACGGATAAAGACTACGAATGGATTAAAGAAAACCTTAAAGAGGGTGCAAAGTGTGAAAACCTTTCCCCTTCAATTGCTCAAATTGCAATTCAAGGTCCTTTAGCGCAAAAGGTAGTAGAAAAGCTTTGTGACGCAAGCTTGCTTCCACAAAAGAACTACCACTTCACCAAGAGAATTACCGTTGGCGGTATAGAATGCTTGGTATCCACAACCGGGTACACGGGCGAAAGGGGATACGAGCTTTACACCTCTAACGATAAGGTTGTTGAGCTTTACAATAAGCTTTTAGAAGCAGGTGAAGAGTTTGGTATTCAACCGATAGGTCTTGGTGCACGTGATACCTTGCGTTTTGAAAGCTGTATGCCACTTTACGGTCACGAGCTTTCAAGTGAAACCAAGGCTAACGAGGTTGGTTTGGAATTTGCTATTAAGCAGGGTTTGGGATATATCGGCGAGGAAGCGCTTTTAACCCCTGCAAAATATGAAAGAGTGGGCTTAAAGCTTATTTCTAAAGGTATAGCAAGAGAACGTTGTGAAATTTACGCTCAATCGGGCGAAAATATAGGTATAACCACTACGGGCGGATTTTGCCCAACTAAAAACGGCGCGTACGCAATGGCAAGAATTAAATGCGGCGTTGATAAAACCCAAAGGGTATTTATTGACGTAAGAGGCCGTAAACTAGAGGCAGAGTTTGTTGAAATGCCTTTTTACAAACGCGAAAACGCGTAATTAAATTTAAGGAGAGATTTATTATGAAATACAGCAAAACACACGAATGGGTAAAAACTGAAGGCGGTGTAGCCTTTATCGGTATTAGCGATTACGCGCAAAAGGAAATGGGCGATATCGTTTACGTTGAACTTCCCGAAATTGGAGCAAACGTAACTATTAACGAAAGCGCTTGCGAATTAGAATCAGTTAAGGCAGTAGCACCTGTAGAAAGCCCAGTAACGGGTGTAGTAAGCGAAGTTAACGTTGCTTTAGAGGATGATCCCGCTTTACTTAATTCAGATGCGGAAAATTGCTGGATATACAAGGTAGAAAACCCTGTTTTATCAGGCGAATTAATGGATGAAGAAGAATATTCAAACTACTTAAAAACACTTTAATACCCACAAAGCGTCTTTAGGCGCAAAAAATAACTATAAAGGGTGATAAAAATGGCAAAATACACACCTCATACGCAAGCAGACGTTAAAGAAATGCTTGCAAAATTGGGATACAATTCAGTAGAAAGATTATACGACTGTGTTCCTGAATCAATTAGATATCCTGAAATGGAGCTGGAAGAAGGGGTTAGCGAAGCGGATGCAGAACGCAAGCTTACTGCTCTTGCTTCAAAAAATAGAACTTATAATTCAGTATTCTTAGGCGCTGGCGCTTACAGACATTATATTCCCGCCGCAGTAAGAAATCTATCTCAAAGAAGTGAGTTCGTAACGGCGTATACTCCCTATCAGGCAGAAATGTCACAGGGTATATTGCAGTCTATCTACGAATATCAGTCTTTAATTTGCAGACTTACCGGAATGGATGTATCTAACGCCTCACATTACGACGGAGCAACCGCCGCTGCTGAAGGCTTATTGATGTTCAAAAGCTCAACTAAGAACAGAGTTTTAATATCAGAACACGTAAAGCCCCAAACCAAGGCTGTAATTAAGACTTATTTAGAAGATAGCGGCGTAATCGTGGAAGAAATTTCCGCGCAGGGCTTAGCTTGCACTAATATAGACCTATTACGCGCTCAGCTTGGCGCAGACGTAATGGCAGTTTACGTTGAACAACCCAACTTCTTGGGCGTAATAGAAGATATGCAAGAAATATCTAACGCCGTTCACGAAGCAGGCTCTAAGCTGGTTGCCGGCGTTTATCCTATTAGCTTAGGTCTTTTAAAGCGCCCCGGTGAATACGGAGCAGACGTAGCAGTAGGCGAAGGTCAGCCTCTAGGTATGAATTTATCCTTTGGCGGCGCATATCTTGGATTTATGGCTACTAAAAAAGAAAATATGCGTAAGCTTCCCGGCAGAATCGTTGGCGAAACGGTAGATAAAAAGGGTGATAAGGCTTACGTTTTAACCTTGCAAGCTCGCGAACAGCATATAAGAAGGGAAAAGGCTTCTTCTAATATTTGCTCTAACGAAGCGCATTGTGCTTTAACTGCAGGCATGTATTTATCCTTTATGGGTAAAGAAGGTATGCGTAAGGTTGCGGAAGTCTGCGTTTCTAACGCACACTATTTTCAATTTGCATTAGCAAAAGCAGGGATTGCGTTAAAATACAGAAACGAATTCTTCAACGAATTTGTAACAATTTCTAAATGCACGGCAGAAAATCTACTAAACGCACTTTCTCAGCACGGTATTTTAGGCGGTCATAAAATCGGTACTCACGAAATTTTATGGTGCGCAACAGAATTGAATACTCGTGAAGAAATGGATAGATGCGCCTTAATTTGTGGGGAGGTGAATAAGTAATGAAAACCGTTTTTGATTTATCAAAAGAGGGTAGAAGCGCTTATCAAGTACCTTCCTTAGCGGTGGCGGAATATAAGCTTAGCGATGAATTTTTAACTGAATCACCAGCCGAGCTTCCTGAAGTTGACGAGGTAACGCTAGTTCGCCACTATACGGAGCTTTCTAATAATGCGTACGGGGTAGATAACGGATTTTATCCCTTAGGCTCTTGTACTATGAAGTATAACCCCAAGGTAAATGAAATTACCGCTAGTTTAAACGGATTTACAAATCTTCATCCCCTTCAAAAGAAGCGTGATATTCAAGGCTCCTTAGAGCTTATGTATAGACTTCAAGAATCTTTAAAAGAAATCACCGGTATGGCAGGTGTAAGCTTACAGCCTGCAGCAGGTGCTCACGGCGAATACACCGGTTTAAAGATTATTAAAAAATATCACCGATCAAGAGGGGATAATAGAAATAAAATTATCGTACCAGACTCTGCTCACGGCACGAACCCTGCAAGTAGCACTCTTTGCGGTATGCAAATAGTAAATATTCCTTCTACGGCAGACGGACTTGTGGATATTGATGCTTTAAAGGCAGTATGTGATGAAAATACCGCAGGCTTAATGCTAACAAATCCCAATACTCTTGGTATTTTTGATAAAAATATACTTGAAATAAGCAAAATTGTTCACGGTGTTGGCGGTTTACTTTACTATGACGGCGCTAACTTAAACGCAGTTATGGGGGTAGCTCGCCCTGCGGATATGGGATTTGACGTAGTTCACTTAAACTTACATAAGACCTTTGCAACTCCTCACGGCGGTGGCGGTCCCGGTTCAGGGCCCGTTGGCGTATGTGAAAAGCTAGTTGAATATTTACCTAATCCCGTTGTCGTAAAGGATAAGTCAGGTAGTTATAGCTTTGATGAGCCAGAAAAAACGATTGGGCAGGTTAAAGCCTTTTACGGTAACTTCAACGTATTGGTTAAGGCTTACACTTATATTTTAGTTCTTGGCAAGGAAGGTATAAGAAACGGTGCAGAAATGGCTGTTTTAAATGCAAATTACCTCAAGAAACTTTTAGAAAAGTACGATTATAAGAAGGGTCAACCCTGTATGCACGAATTCGTGCTATCAATGAAAAAGGTTCACGATGAAACGGGTGTTTCGGCATTAGATATTGCAAAAGCAATGATAGACGGCGGGATTCATCCCCCTACCATGTATTTCCCCAATATCGTTGCAGAGGCATTGATGTTTGAGCCTACTGAAACGGAAAGCAAGGAAACGTTAGAATGGGCTGCAAATCTTATACTTTCTATTATTGATGAAGCATATACTAATCCGGAAAAACTTCATAACGCCCCCACAAAGGCGTATATAGAAAGACCGGATGAGGTAAAAGCTGCACGTGATCCAAAGGTTAGTGAATAAAACTTCACGTTTAAGCAAAAATAATGTAGGTATATTATGAAGGACAACGTTGACTTTAATTTTAACGAAATAATAGAAAAATCTCTAAGCTATGGGTTTTCTTTAGAAGAAAGAGGTGCAACTTTAAACGGTAAGGAACGTACCACGTTGCTTATGAATATGCATTTTACTGTTCGAGGTGAGCATTCTTACGATAGAGTTCGCTATTATTTGATTATAGATGAAGAAGAGGGTGTGATATATTTATGTTATAAGCCATCTATTACCTATAACATACCCGCTGATAATGAAGAATATCCACTTTGGTTAGACATTGCTGCAGATTTTGCAAGTGAGGTTGCAGGTATAGACGTCTATATAGAGCATGCAATTAGATGCTACTCTGGAAGTAGACCTTTAACTGCAAAAATAGAGGAGATGAGCGAGTTAGAAGACCTTGAATGGTTTACTCGCGCGGTTATGTGCTATCAAACCGTTATAGAAATGATGGTAGAGGGGCATAGCACGCCAAAAACATTTTAAGTAGGTGACAAATTGAATAACGGTTTAGAAAAGACCAAAAACTTTTTAAAAGAAAAGAAAAAATCAATATTGGGAGTTTTATGGATGATATTAGGCGTTATTGCCATATCGGTTATAACGTTCGTAATACTCATGCTATGTAACATAGTTTATTTTGAAGAAGGTGGAATGCAATTCAACCTTGAACTATTCGAAGCTTTAAAAACCTCTTGGTGGGGTAGTGTTCTCTTTATAATTTTACAAACGGTATTAACGATGCTTTTATGCGTAATACCGGGCGTTTCAATGGCGTTTATTATTTTAAGTGAGGCAATTTTCCCCACTGCTTGGCAAGCCTTCTTACTTTCCTTTATAAGCGTAATGATTTCAAGCGTAACGATGTACGTGCTTGGAAGATGGGGCGGTTATAAGCTTTGTAAAAAAATGCTTGGCGAAAAGGATTGCGAACAGGCAACCAAACTCTTAAGAAATAAGGGTACGGCATTTTTCCCACTAATGATGATGTTCCCAATATTTCCTGATGATGCGCTAATTATGATTGCAGGCACTATGAAAATGTCTTTAAGATGGTTTATTCCCTCAATCGTAATAGGTCGCGGAATAGGTATTGCAACTATAGTATTCGGTATCAATATAATACCCTTCGATAAGTTTACTCATTGGCTACATTGGGCAGGCTTTATTGCTCTTTGTGCTATTGGTATCGTGCTTGTTTTCTGGGGAGCAATTAAGCTTAACAGATATATGGAAAAAAGAAACGAAGAATACGAAAAGAATAATAAATAACAAAAAAACAGCAGTTAATCTTTTGCGGACTAATTGCTGTTTTAATTTTAAAATTTTATAAAAATAACAATTTATTATCTATTCTGATGCTTTAAAGTTGTAAATTGGTTTAATAATTTGTAGTATTTTCACTGTTGGTGATATTAATGAAATGATTTCTTGCATTGGCTTATATGCCATCGGTGCTTCATCTATAGTAGATTGATCTGCCGTTGTAGTGTAAATTCCTTGCATAGAAAATTGGTATTCTTCAACGGTAATTAACTTCTTTGCATCACCTCGGCTAAATAATCTACCTGCGCCGTGTGGGGCGGAATAATTCCAGTCCTCATTGCCAAGGCCTTCACAAATTAAGCAACCGTCACGCATGTTCATTGGGATTAATACCTTTTGCCCAAGATGGGCGGGTATAGCCCCCTTTCTTATTATCTTATTTTCATCAATAAAATTATGAATGGTTTCAAATTGCTTACACTTAAATTCTTTAAGATGTTCAAGTATTTTATCTGCTATTTTTTGGCGGTTTCGCTTAGCAAACTCTTGGCAAACAGCCACGTCGTGCAAATAAGCTTGCATGTCAGCGCCGTCTAAATAGCAAAATTCTGCGGGAATTTTAGTTTTATATGCATATTTTTGCGTTAACTGCGTTAATGCTTGCGGTATTTGGTCAACCTTTCCCTCTTCTTTAAGGGTTGCAATAATACTTTCACGCTCTTCAAGCGGAGCAGTTTTGCATCTTGTTACCGCTAAATTTTGATAAATTTTAGCAACCTGCATTCCTAAATTGCGCGAACCGCTATGAATGATTAAAAATAACTCGCCTTTTTCTGATTTATCAATTTCTATAAAGTGATTTCCACCGCCAAGTGTCCCTAACGAGCCTAAAAGCCTATCTAAATTGCGTAACTCACCATAACAGTGAAGTGACTTGATTAAATCCTCTCCGTCAACCACCTTTAAAAAATCACTACCGGAAGGAACGTTTTTTTTGATAAATAAATCTAAGGATTTAAAATCAATTGATTTTGCGTTCAATTTTGTAGTAAGCATACCGCAACCGATATCAACACCAATGAGGTTGGGAATAATTTTATCGCCCATTGTAGCGGTAAATCCAACCACGCAACCTGCGCCGGTATGAACGTCCGGCATAATGCGAACCTTTTGGTTGGAAATAGAGGATTGAGCAAGTAGTGTATAAATTTGATTTAGAGCAACAGGCTCTACGTTTTGTGTAAAAATTTTTAAATCACTCATAATATCCTCCTTTATGCTTTTTATAAAATAAAAAATCCGCTAAAAAAGCGGAAGTTAAGGCGGAAACCGCCGAATATTCAAAAAAAGCTGTGCATCCGCTTTGACACATTATACCGACGTGGTAACAGGGCAGGTGGCTACTTCAAAGCACCCTCATGGCACACGGAACAAATCCGCTTAGTGCTGCTATATCCCTATCCTGACACGGTTCACGGCAGACCGTTGCATGAGACCTTGATATCAACACTCCTTACCGAGTGCAACCGTCCATACAATGCGCCGGGGCGGACCTACAGTCTTGCTATAGCGGATTGCAAGTTCAGGGCACCGCTAACTCCCCACCTAGCACAGCCATTTTATTTTATACTAAAACGTTATTTAATGCAACTAAAAAAAGGTCGAAAAATAAAAAAGGTTCTCATAAAATCGTATTTTGATAAAAAAATGCTTTACATTCGCCTTTTAATTTGTTAAACTAATAGAGTAATTTTTTTAAAATTACACTATTACCAAACTGTTTTGAATTGGTAACAAATAATAATTGTGGATTGCGTAGCGGAAACAAGCCGTAAGTCAACGTTTTCAAAGCGAAGCAGGGATGGTGTAAGCCTGCCGAAAACGCCTTAACAGGTATCCTTCCGTCAGCATGTATGGTAAAGACGTGGCTTTTGCGGGCGGAATAGCTATACACGGGTCGCTCCGTTATGCGAAAGAGTGCGTGCGGTTTTGCCGTGCGAAAAAGAGTGGTAACGCGGAAATTTCGTCTCTTTATTAGGGAAGTCGGAGGCCAAGCGGTCTTAGGAAGACAATTTCATCACACAACTCCTTGG
>JAZSMG010000132.1:0-1770 GCA_045535775.1 Christensenellaceae bacterium
CAAGGAGTTGTGTGATGAAATTGTCTTCCTAAGACCGCTTGGCCTCCGACTTAATCACAAAAAAATAAAATTAGAAAAAGGAGGTACAAATGTATTTAGTTGTTAAAAGAGACGGCAACGTTGTTAATTTCGATTTACAGAAAATTAAAGTTGCTATAACAAAGGCTTTTGAAGCAACCCAAAAGGATTATGACGAGAATATTATAGATTTTATTGCGCTTAAGGTTACTGCGGACTTCGCAAAAAAGGTTAAAAAGGGTAGAATAGCCGTTGAGCAAATTCAAGATAGCGTAGAAAAGGTTTTAAGCGAATCGGGCTATTTTGACGTTGCAAAATGCTATATTCTTTACCGTAAGAACCACGAAAAAATGCGTAACATTAAGTCTACTATTATAGATTATAAGGAAATAGTAAACAGCTACGTTAACTCTATTGACTGGCGTGTTAAAGAAAACTCAACCGTTACGTATTCGGTTGGCGGTTTAATTTTAAGTAACTCCGGTGCGGTAACGGCTAACTATTGGCTTAGCGAAATCTACGATCAAGAAATCGCAGACGCGCACAGAAATACGGAAATTCACATTCACGACCTTTCTATGCTTACCGGTTACTGCGCGGGTTGGTCTTTAAAACAGCTTATTAAAGAGGGCTTAGGCGGTGTTCCCGGCAAAATTACCTCTTCACCTGCAAGCCATTTATCTACCTTATGTAACCAAATGGTTAACTTCTTGGGTATTATGCAAAACGAATGGGCTGGCGCGCAGGCATTTTCTTCATTCGATACATATCTAGCACCCTTCGTAAAGGTTGATAATTTAACCTATAGTCAAGTTAAAAAGTGCATAGAATCCTTTATTTACGGTGTTAACACCCCCAGCCGTTGGGGAACGCAAGCTCCATTCTCTAACATCACGTTAGACTGGACCGTTCCTGCCGATTTAGCAGAGCTTCCTGCAATCGTTGGCGGTAAGGAAATGGATTTTAAATATAAAGACTGTAAGGCAGAAATGGATATGATAAACAAGGCGTTTATCGAAATCATGATAGAGGGCGATGCTAACGGCAGAGGCTTCCAATATCCCATTCCCACTTACTCTATTACAAAAACCTTCGACTGGTCTGAAACGGAAAATAACAAGCTTCTTTTTGAAATGACTGCAAAATACGGTACTCCTTATTTTAGTAACTATATCAATAGCGATATGGAGCCTAGCGATATTAGAAGTATGTGTTGCCGTTTAAGATTAGATTTAAGAGAATTACGTAAGAAATCAGGCGGTTTCTTCGGTAGCGGTGAAAGCACCGGTTCTGTTGGTGTTGTTACCATAAATATGCCAAGAATTGCATATTTAGCTAAGGATGAGGCTGATTTTTACACTCGCTTAGATAGACTTATGGATATTTCTGCACGTTCTTTAAAGATTAAAAGAACGGTTATTTCTAAGCTATTAGACGAAGGCTTATATCCTTACACCAAGCGTTACTTAGGTACTTTCAATAACCACTTCTCAACTATCGGTCTTATCGGTATGAACGAAGCGTGCTTAAACGCTAACTGGATTAGAAAGGACTTAACGGATAAAACCGCTCAAGAATTCACAAAAGCCGTTCTTAACCACATGAGAGAAAGACTTTCTGACTACCAAGAACAGTACGGCGATTTATATAACTTAGAAGCTACTCCCGCAGAATCTACCACTTACAGAATGGCTAAACACGACGTTAAGGCATTCCCGGATATCATAACTGCGGCAAAAGAGGGCGAAACCC
>JAZSMG010000263.1:0-7209 GCA_045535775.1 Christensenellaceae bacterium
TTCAACAACGGGCTTGCCGTTTGAATCAAATTTAGTAATAATTTTAGTGGTAGCATTACCGCTATCGTAAGTATAATGTAATCTTACTGCATCAGCACCACCAATATTATCTGCAAATACGTCACAAATATATTCGGTGTAACTAATAGCATCACCAGGCCAAACCAAAGGAGTTATGCCAAGTGAAACCATTTTATCGCAAAGAACAAAGAATTCATCTATTGTCGCAGGAAGACCGTCATCATAGTCACCTGATACACCATTAGGACCAACTGACTTTTTATCTGTTGCTCTAATAATAAAACCGCCGTTTCCGTTATCCTTATCATCTGATAGGAATAACTTGTATTCATTAAATAAGTCAACGTCATAACTTAAACCACGGAATGGTTGATAGTGAGGAATCGCGTAATACTTACCGTTTTGAGCAGTTAAACCAGCCTTTTGGTCTGCATTTAACTTGCTTTCGATAGTCACTGACTCACTGGTCGTGGGAGAAGTCTTTGCGGGAGCTTTCACAACGTCACTAAGATCTAATATTTCACCCTTTCTAACGTATTCGTTATAAGTAAGGTTTTCAGTAAAGTAAACGTCATACATATCGCTAGGTAATAATAACCATCTACCGTTTACGGTGTATTCGTCTTCAGGAATAATTTGAACACCCTTAGTTCCGGGTTCGTAAACTACGTCTGCGAACTTTTCTTCAAATCTAGCAATTGCCTTTCTAAACCATTCGTATCCTATACCACCTTGAAGGTTAGCAACGAATAGTTGCGTTTTGTTTTCATCAACAATGATGTTTCCGCTGCCACTGTCAACGTCTGAGCCAGTAGGAATACCTGCAGGTCCGCAAGCACTACCAAATAGAGCCATTGTTGCAATTACTGCAGAGCAAAATAAAGTAAGAAATTT
The DNA here is from genome assembly GCA_045535775.1 of Christensenellaceae bacterium. GTDB lineage: Bacteria > Bacillota > Clostridia > Christensenellales > Borkfalkiaceae > HGM11416. The sequence continues at coordinate 916 of JAZSMG010000263.1, forward strand.
TTTCATATTTTTCCTCCAAAAATTTTTTTATTTTAAAAGCTAAAAGCAACTTTTCGTTACTACTAACTTAATTTGGTATCACGTTTTAACAATAAGGCGATGTCACAAACAATGACTGATTTTTTAAAATTAATAAAATACCTTATATTAAGCCTAAAATACGGTTTAGATACAAGTAAGAGCAGGTCATCCAACGTAAGTTGGTGTGAATTCTATAATAAAATTTATAAATAACGAACTATTACGCCGTAGATAAAGCGTATTTTATCAGTCACTTGTTGTGACAGAGCAGATTACAAATGCTTTTTTAACTTATTAGCAAGATATGTGCCCATCATAATATGGCCAAAACCAGAAGGATGCAATAAATCCGCAGACATATAATAATCTTTTTTGCATAATTCGTGGCCGTTAATAAGATGAACGTTCGCGTATTTTTTAGCAGTTTGAGTTATAACCTTGCGGGAATTTGCAAAATTTCTTTTATAATCCATGCTAAATTCACTAATATCACTTAACCCCCTTACGGGTGTTGTAAAAAAGAGCTTTTTATTTGGGAATGATTTACAGAAATCATCTATAAACTCACCTACTCTTTCTTTTATAACTTTTATCGGGCGATTTGCAATATTAGTTCCTAACTCAAAATATGCAACGTCAAAGCTTTCGCTCTTTAAATATTCAAGCATTTCCTTTTCGCAAAAGCATCCGCCGGCAATCGCTTTGTTCTTAACTTGATATCCTATTATATTTCCCGCAACTTCCAAGTAAGGAAATAAGCCACAGGGCGCGCCAGATCCTTGTGATATAGAAGAGCCGTAAGCCAACATTATAGGCTTTTCTTCATACTTAAATGGTAACGCCTGCGCGCTATCATTTAAGCCGTAAAATGTAATCGGAGTGTTACTTACGGGAACTATTCTCCACATGTTATGTGGGAAACGATTAACGGATTTAACGCCTTTAAGGGCGCTATTCCTTTTGACTTTAAATTCTCTTCTGCCTTCGCTTGAATTATAATGCGCAACCTGATAATCACCGGAATAAACAACTACAGAAATCGAGCTATCGCTCTGCAACTCGAAAGATATCTCATCGCTATCACAAAAAAAACGAATCTCTATACCTATGCTCACTATTGCACTTTCACTATGCTTAGTATAGTATTGCAAAAAGTTGCCGTTTTCATCAAATTCCGGAACTGAAAGCGAGTTTATTACCCTCATGGGGAAACGATAAAGAGTTACACCATCGCCATTTTCTTGAACCTCTCCAACGTTAAAAAGTTGAAAGTTATTATAAATCATCTATAATCCCTGTAATTTTAATTTTTGCTATTGCAAGCCAAAAATTCCTTTATTTATGCAAAAAAACTCATAAAATTTCATTTGTAAATTTTTTTATTTTTTTATTTTTTCATTGTAAATTATTGACTTTATGCCCTTTTAGCCTTATAATAATAACACTTTTATAGCACAATGTCAATACACATTTCAGTAAACAAATGCAAGGAAATAGCACAAAACGATAATTATGAGAATATTCTATTATAATCACAATAAGAGAACACCTATGGCACCCCTTAAATCGGTAAAAATAACTTTTTACGAATTAAGTTTTATATTAAGTGGTTCTATGACCTACTATATCAATAATAAAAAAATCACTCTTAACAAAGGCGATATTCTTTTTCTTAGCCCCGGTTTAATACGTAAAAGACTAAAAATACAAAATTGTGAATACATCAGCTATAACTACTATACTACCGATAAAACCGCCGATTCTTTCGACCTGCCTGCGCATATTCTCAATGGAATCCCCCCCGAAATTCTTATGATTTTGCGTGCCGGAGATGAAATTCATTTTCATAACCCAAACGAACTTGAATTACTTGAACCCGTCTTGAAGTGCTTGCTACAATGTATTTTAAACAATTGCAAAATGGAGCAATTTAGCGATATTGTAAGAAATATAAAACAGTACGTAGCTAATCATATTAATGAGCAAATTACACTTGAACAAATTAGCAAATCTTTATTTTTTTCCACCGTTTACTGCTCTTCTATTTTTAAAAAAGAAATGGGAATTTCTATTATTGACTATTGCTTAAACGAAAAAATAAAATTAGCAAAAAAACTAATTATTGAAAACGTTGAATTAAAATCAATTGCTGAACAACTTGGATTTAATACCTACAACTACTTTTCAAGAACTTTTAAAAAGAGAGAAGGTATTACACCAATGCAATACAAACAAAATTTCTTTACCCCTACATAATAACTTACTGCCAAGTAGATTTATTCCGCTTGGCTTTTTTGTTACCTTTTTAACTTATTTTACAATAAAAATCACAAAAAAGTCAGCCTATAACGCGATTAACGCGCTAATTTCATCTTTTCGTTAACTTCTACAGCTTGATATATATTTTGTGTAAATTATGTCCGAACCATGCTCCTTCCGCCCCTGCCGAAAGGCAAAATAAAAAATGGAGGTGCTTCCAAGAAATGAAAAAGTAGTTTATTCAGTAACAAAGTATGTTGGTGACAAGTTCACCAAGCTGTTAGGTATCGGTTGTATTAACACAACTAAATTCGCTTTTCAATTATTGCTAAATAAAATTCGTAATTTATATTGTAATTTTAAATTGTAATTTTAACAGTTTTGTGCTATAATGCTTATAAGTTAATTTTTTATTTGATTTCAAGAGGTTTTTTATGGCTAACCGTAATGATTTTTTGGACTTAATTTTGTACCAAGTTTATCCGCGCAGTTTTTGCGATTCTAACGGCGACGGCATTGGCGATTTGAATGGGTTAAGAAGCAAGTTGGACTATTTGCAAGAGCTTGGAGTTAACTGCATTTGGCTTTCACCCTGCTATAAAAGCCCTAATTACGATAACGGTTACGATATTTCCGATTACCGCGATATTGCAAGCGATTTTGGCTCTTTACAGGATTGGAAGCTTTTAATTGCCGATATGCATGCACGCGGAATGAAGCTTTTGATGGATTTGGTTGTTAACCACACCTCTTCAGAACATTTTTGGTTTAAAGAAGCGCGTAAATCACGCGATAATCCCTACCACGATTACTATATTTGGGCAGAAAAACCGCTTACCGACTGGATTGCCGTTTTTGGCGGTAGTGCGTGGGAATACAACGAAGCCACTAAGGAATATTATTTGCATTCCTTTGCAATTCAACAACCCGACCTTAACTGGGAAAATCCCAAGGTGCGCAAAGAGGCTTGCGATATTGTTGACTTTTGGGTGGAATTGGGGGTTGACGGCTTTAGGTGCGACGTTTTGGACTTTATTTCCAAGGATTTTAAGGAAGATAAAATGCTTAACGGCCCCCGCCTACACGAATATATTAACGAGCTTTTTGGCAGAGATAAGGTTAAGCATATTTTTACTATTGGCGAATGCCAATCTGATGAAAAAAGCATTTACGATATTTGCGGTAAGGATCGCAACGAGTTAACCACCGTTTTTCAGTTTGACCATATTCATATTGGTAGAAGAAATAAGTACACCCCACAAGAGTTTTCTTATAATGAAATACGCGATACCTTGGTTAAATGGCAGAATTTTTCTGCTAAAAACGACCTTTTATATATGCTCTTTACCGATAATCACGACCAGCCCTACTACCTTTCACGCCTTGGCAACGATAAAGAGTTGCGATACGAAAGTGCAACTGCACTTGCTACCGCCTTTTATATGCTAAAGGGTATTCCCTTAATTTATCAGGGGCAGGAATTCGGTTGCGTTAACTCTTTCTTTGAAGATATTGCTTGCTTTAACGATATAGAAACGGTTAACTACTTTAATGAACGGGTTTATAAAGAACCGTTAGATTTGTTAGTTAGCGAAATTAACTACGGTAGCCGTGATAACACCAGAAGACCTATTGCTTGGACTAACGAGCAAGAAAAGTCCTTTGCATTTACTACCGGCAAGCCTTGGCTTCAAATGCCAACGCGCGCTAGCGAAGTTAATTTACAAAACGATTTACTTGCTAAAAAGTCTATTTTTAGGTTTTATAAAGAGCTTTTAAAGCTTAGAACAAATAATTTGGCAATTAGGCGCGGTGAGTTTATTGACTTGACTAACGGGCAAGACGATTGCTTTGTTTTTGAGCGTAAGTTAGATAATCAAAGCTTTATTGTTGTTTGTAACTTTAAAGATAAAAAGCAGATCGCACTGCCTAAGCAGTTATGCGAAAAAGAATACTCTCTTGTGCTTACTAACTACCAAACAAGAATGGATTTTTCAACTGCGTTTGAACCATTTGAGGTTGCAATTTATAAAAAATAATCTGTTAAACAACAAAAAACACCAAGGCAACTAAGTCTTGGTGTTTTTTTATAAAAATTTATAAAATTATACTTTTAGTTATCTTCACCACTTCCAACGGCTTCTTCATAAAGCTTGCCGTATTCAGCAAAAACCGCGTCGATTATTCCGTCGTCAAGAACGATTTCCATTTCTGAACTGCCGTCCGGTTTACTCTTTACTTCAAATACAAATGCTTCATCATCCGCCATTCCCTCTAAAAGCTCAACCGGTTGTAAAATCAAATAAAACTTTCCTTCGTGTGCAATACCTGCAATTTCTATAAAGTCAATGTCTTCACCGTTAGCACTTCTTAAGGTTATTACGTCTTCACCGGGTTCTACCTCGTTTAAAATATCACCGTTTAAGATATCTTCTATTTGTTGCATAAATACTTCCTCCTATTAATAATTTTATGAGTTAATCGACCTATACGCCGACTTTTTATACTTGTTTAAATGATTAACAAAGTTATTTTAACCGTTATTAGTCACGGGTTAAAACGCAAAGCGTTTCCACACCCTTACATTGCGCAAACATATCGTAACCGCAAAGGTATTCTATTTTATAGCCACCAAGTGATAAAGCATCGTTACAGTCAACTGCACTTTCAACCTGTTTTTTAAGGTTGTTTTCTTCATACTTTAACGTTCCCGTTATGATACCTATATCACGCGCAAGAGTTTGAGGACTGCATGATACGTAAATAATCTTTTTGGGCATTGCTTCCTTTACGGCAAGAGCAACGCTTTTGTCAAGCCCTTTTCTTGGGGGATCTAAAACTACCGTTGCATCGGGGTTTTGCTTTACTATTTCAGGCAAAACCTTTTCACAGGGCGAGCATATGAATTTAGTATTTGATATAGAATTTTCTATAGCAGTTGCCTTTGCGCAATCAATTGCCTCTTGCACGATTTCAACCCCGATTACCTCTTTTGCCTTTCTTGCAATTAAACAGCTCAAAAGACCTGCACCGCAGTATGCGTCTATTACGCGTTCTTCTAGGTTAACAAAATCAAATACCTTTGAATAAAGCTTTGTTTTTACGCTATCATTAACCTGCATAAAGGACTCTGGCCCAACGGTATATTTAATTTGTAAAAAGCTATCTTTAACAAAACCACTACCATAAACATGCACAAATTCATCCGATAAAATAACGTTATCGTTACGCGTGTTTATATTGTAAAATAGCGAATAATCGCCACCGAGCGCCACTTTTAGTAAATTTTGGAAGTATTCTACATGCGGAACAGTTCTTCCGTTAATAACTAAAATTACTATGTAAGAAAGCCCAATTTTTTTAACCACTATATGGCGAAGTAAGCCTTCGTTAGTTAATTCATTATAAGCACTTATGCCCTTTACTGAAATAAATTTGCGAAGGGCGGTTATTACCTTTTCGCACCATTCACCGTGAATTAAGCAGTTGTTTATATCCACAACACGGTGACTGTTTAAAGCAAAAAATCCAATTTTTACGCCTTCATCTGTTGAGCGAATGGGAAGCTGAAGCTTATTTCTATAATAAAGCTCCGGCACGCTTGGCACCGTTTTTGATGGGGTTGCTTTTATGAATGCAATTCTTTTAAAGCAGTTTTCTATTAAATCGCGTTTAACTTTTAACTGCGAAGAATATTCCACGTGCATTAACTGACAGCCACCGCATTTTTTAAACACGGGGCATTTTTCCCTTGCACGTTCTTCTGCAGGGGTTAAAACCTCTTCTACTTTAGCAAAAGCAATATTCTTTTGTACCTTAAGCACCTTAAAGCGCACCTTTTCACCCGGGATGGCAAAGGGTAAAAATACGGTATAACCATCAATTTTTACTATTCCCTCACCTTCAGAGCCGTAAGAAGCTACGATGCCGGTTAAAATATCGTTCTTTTTCATAATCACTGCTTTTTTGCATTACTGCAAATAAATTCACCTTTAAGTGTTTTATATTATAAAT
>JAZSMG010000114.1:0-4785 GCA_045535775.1 Christensenellaceae bacterium
TTTTTTGTAAATTTATTTTTTGCATAAATTATTTTGATTTATTATATTAGTATTTAACTAATTTGTAAACCGTTTTTAATATATTTTTTTGAAATTTTTAATATTTTTTTGCTTAAAAAGGCGTTTTTATTTTTAACAAACCTTTTTTTGTTTTTTTGTGACTTTTTATAAACGTTCAATCCATATTACTATACGCAAAACCCGTAAAGAATGTTGCTACCCTATTAGCAATAATAATATGTTTTATTTAACACATTTTTATTCTGCGGTGATAGTATATCATAAAAAATAAATTTTGCAAGTGTTTTTATGAAAATTTTTTATATTTTTTTGTATTTTGCTAATTTTTATCACCAACTTGCCTAATTTCCCCTTCCGGCCCCTTAGAAACGGATGCAACAGTTAACACGGTAACGCTTTTCGCACCCGCTTTATTCAACAGCTCGCAAAGAGTTTCCACAGTTGCACCGGTAGTCATAACGTCATCAATAAGTAGAATATTTTTACCTTCTACCTCTTTTTTGTTTTGCACTTTAAAGCTTCCCTTTAAATTTTCACGCCTTTCCTTTGCGGTTGGTATCGTTGCTTGGCGAGGCGTTTCCTTCCTCTTTACCAAAACGTTATTTATAATAGGTATTCCCACTATTTTGCAAAACTCTTCCGCTAAAACCTCTGCTTGGTTATATCCCCTTTCCTCCTTACGCTCATCCGCCATAGGGGTAAAGGTAACCGCATCACAACACATAAAATTCTTATAATAGGTAAAACTCAAGTACTTTGCAAATATCTTGGCTAAGTATTTTTTATTGGTATATTTTAAGCGCGCTATCATAGTGCTTATGGGGGGTGCATAAACGAAAGCACTTCTTCCTTTTACAAAATAGGTCTCCCTACCTGCGCAAGAATAACAGTAATTTTCTGCGTTAAAGGTTCTTCTTCCACAATGGTCGCAAATAATTTTATCGTTATAAATTATACTTTCTTCACACTCTTTGCAAAAATACTCACCAGAAAAAATCTCACGCCCACAGTTATTGCAGGTATGAGTTAAGGGAAAGACATATTCTGTTATTTTATCAAACAAGCCCTTAAATTTCTTCATAAGTATCCCAAAAAACAAAAAAGTAAGCCTATAGGTCGATTATCGCCTATTACGAATAAGTCAACCCCAAATAAGTACTGCAAAATAAAAAAGCTTAATAGCACTTAAATATAAGCAAAAGGCGACCTAAAAACAGTCGCCTTCATTAACCAAATTATTCAACGTAACCGTCAGGGTTTTTAAGTTGCCAGTTAAGTTGGTCCTTACACATATCGTCTAAGCTCTTTTTAGCTTCAAAGCCAAGGTATTCCTTTGCGTAAGCAGTATCTGCATAGCAAACGGCAATATCACCGGGGCGACGGGGCGCGATTTCGTAAGGAATGGGTTTACCAAGAGCCTTAGCAAAGCCGTTAATCATTTCTAAAACGCTGTAACCGCAGCCTGTGCCAAGATTTACGATATATAAACCGCTGTTAGAAAGAAGCTTGTTAACTGCAAGAACGTGACCGCAAGCAAGGTCTACAACGTGAATGTAGTCGCGAATGCCCGTTCCGTCGGGAGTGTCGTAGTCGTTACCGAAAACGTTAACCTTGGGTAATTTACCAACCGCAACCTTAGTGATATAAGGACAAAGGTTGTTGGGAATACCGTTGGGATCTTCACCGATAAGACCGCTTTCGTGCGCGCCAACGGGGTTGAAGTATCTTAAAATACCAATATTCCAAGAGTTATCTGCCTTATAAACGTCTTTTAAAATATATTCAATAAATAGTTTAGTAGAACCGTAGGGGTTGGTGGTTGAAAGGGGGAAATCTTCCATAATGGGAACGGTATGGGGATTGCCGTATACGGTTGCAGAAGAAGAGAATACTAAATTCTTACAGCCTGCATCACGCATAGCTTCTAATAAAATAATTAAACCGCCAATGTTGTTGTGGTAATATTCAACGGGCTTAGCAACTGATTCACCAACAGCCTTAAAGCCTGCGAAGTTAATAACTGCGTCTATTTTGTGGTTTTTAAAGATATTATCTAAAGCAACGCGATCTAAAATGCTATTTTCATAAAAAGCAACCTTTTTACCGCTAATTTGCTCTATTCTATCAACAGCAATACGCTTACTGTTAGATAAATCGTCTATAATAACAACTTCATAGCCTGATTTCATTAATTCAATACAAGTGTGGCTACCAATATAACCTGCGCCACCGGTAACAAGAATGGTTTTCATAAAATTCTCCTTACTTAAAATTCCTTTTACATTTTACCGCTAACTTTAAAAAATAGCAAGCAAAAAATTATATTTAAACAAATTTAACCAAAGGTTAAATCAAATCTTACACTCAAGTAAAATTAGCCAGCGTAATATTTGTTAACGATAGCGTTCATTTCATCAAAGCATTTTTCCATATCGCTAACAAGCTTAAACTGTGTTCTTGCTCTATCTAGGTTATGACCTTCACGCTTAATTCTAAAATAGGTATCCCCGTTTAGGTGGTCTGCTAAAAATCTAATACCGCATTCGTAGGTCATCATAATAGCGCCAAGAGCAAGGTTTTGAGCTTCTGCCTTGGTAATAGTGCCATTTAAAGCGAATAAATAGCCCTTAACGTATTCTTCAAATAGCGCAATAGAGAAATTAACCTTAGAAAGATCCTTTTCATCTTCCGCCGCGGGGTTACATCCGAATCTTATAGAATCGCCGAAATCGTAACAAATAGTTCCTGGCATAATGGTATCTAGATCTATAACGGCAACTGCTTTATCGCTAGCGTTATCTATTAAAACGTTGTTAAGCTTAGTATCGTTGTGGGTAACCTTTAGGGGTATTTCTCCACTTTCTAGCTTGCTAACGATTTTAGAAGATAATTCCTTTCTTGCAAGAGCAAACTCAATTTCTGCCTTAACGTCCTTCGCTCTGCCAACCTTGTCTTCCTTAATAGCCTGCTCTAAAGCTTCAAATCTCTTAACGGTGTTATGGAAGTTAGGTAGGGGCTCGTATAGCTTAGAAGCGTCAAACTTAGCAAGTAGGTTTGCAAAGTTACCAAACGCTACTGCGCTTTCGTAGAAGTGCTTGGGATTTTCTACCACTTGGTAAGCGGTTGAATCGTCTATAAAGATATAAACTCTAAAATAGTTTTCGCCGTCAAAATAGTAAGCGTTACCGTCTTTAGCGCTAATAACCGTTAAAGACTCACGGTCAGGATTACCGCCTGCAAGCGCAATTTGTTCCCTTGCAAAATCAGTTACTAGCTTGATGTTTTGCATTAATCTTGGAACGTCGGTAAATAGCGTGGAATTAATACGCTGTAAAATATATTTAACTTCCCTTTCCCCTTCCTTCATTAAAAGTAAAAAGGTTTGATTTATATGACCTTCGCCGTAAGGCTCGCAGGAAAGAAATTCACCGCCTACGTTGAAGTTAGAACTTATCTTTTTAAAATCGTATAATGCGCTCATAAGCACCTCCGTTTGTTGTTATACTCATTGTATAACAAACTTGACGCTTTTGCAACAATTTGTTAACTTTTTATTAAAATTTATAATCATTGTGTCCTTTTATACCAAAAAGGCGAGCAAAAAACAATGCTTTACCGCTCAAATAGCGGTGTAGAAAAATATCTTTCCCCGGTATCAGGTAAAACTGTAACCACGTTTTTACCCTTACCAAGCCTTTTTGCAAGCGCTATTGCGCCAACTAAATTGCTTCCGCTTGATATTCCGCACATTAGCCCTTCTTTTACGCAAAGCAATTTTGCCATTTTTAAAGCTTGTTTATCACTGACCGTTACCACGTGCGAAATTAAGCCTTTATCTAACACGGGCGGGATTATGCCGTCCCCTATACCCATTTGAATATGCGTGCCTATTTTATTTTTTCCGTTATTGCATATAACGGTTGCGTTTTTTGGCTCTACCGCCCAAATTTGTGCCTTTGGATTTACCCTTTTTATAGCCCTGCCGATGCCCGTTATGCTTCCGCCCGAGCCTATTCCCAAGCACAGTCCATCTATATTCCCCTTTAAGTCGGTTATAATTTCTTTTGCCGTTTGCTCTTCGTGGGTTAGCGAATTTATAATGTTAGCGAACTGGTTTGGAATAAAGACGTTGGGATTTTCTCTTTTTAAACCAAGCGCGTATTCTTCACACCTTTTGATGCAATCGCCAATGTTGCCGTTATCTTCGATTATAACTACAGAAGCGCCATACTGAGTTATTAGCTTTCGCCTTTCTTCGCTTACAGATGAGGGCATAACTATAACTACCTTTAAACGCAAAACTGCCCCAACGAGCGCTAGCCCCACACCCTGATTTCCGCTAGAAACTTCTACTATGACGCTTTTATTATTTACTAGTCCACGCCGTTTAGCATCTAAAATCATTTGATATGCCGTTCGCGTTTTTATAGACCCGCCAACGTTTAAAAATTCCGCTTTTGCATATATCGTTGCCATATTTTTCTTACCAAAGCTTCTAAGCTCTATAAGCGGTGTATTGCCAATTGCCTGCAAAATATTTGAATATAACACTTTAAAATTTCCTATTTTATTATTATATTCAAGTTAGGCTTTATTTGATAAAATTTTAGCTTTAAAACATAAAAAACCGCCTTAAAATTTGATTAAAAACAAATAAAAAGTGCCGATATAAGACGGTTATCAGCACTTTCAGAGTTTTTATTAAATTATAAGCCAAAGATAAGAACAAAGCCTACGCAATGATGTTCGTGCGTTGCACGAATG
>JAZSMG010000009.1:0-2476 GCA_045535775.1 Christensenellaceae bacterium
AGTTTTCATAATAACTGAATCCCCCAATACGTCACAGTTAATACCTGTTACACAGCTAGACATACTTCTATCCAAGCTTTCAGCAATACGTAAGATTATACCCAACTTTCTAATAACTTCAACGTCTGTTTCGTTGATATAATCCTTATACTTAACCAGTTCACTTAAAGAGAAATCGTCGTTTTTATGAACCGCAACAACCTGTGAAGCAAGAACTATTTCTCTGTGGCTAATGCCGTATATTCCAGCATTAAGAATAATATAACTACTGTGCTTTTGATAATCATAATATTTAATACTCGTACCCGCATCATGCAAATATGCCGCGATTTTTAGTATTCTTAAATATTGACGTGGGAATTTATGCAATACGCGAAGTTGCTTAAACAACTGTACGGAAATATTTAAAACCTGTTCCACGTGCTTTTCATTACAGTGATAGTACTTTGTTAAAGTCTTTAAACTGTAAGTTAAAACGTCACTTATGGGCTTTTCTGCGGTTATAGGCATTGCGTAGTTAAACATAATACCTTCACGCAAGCCGTGACCTGAAATAACTATTTCACTGAAATTTTTATACTTGATAAATGCATTAATAACAGCTAATGCACTGGGCAAAATGTCCGCTCTAGTTGAAGAAACACCTTTAATACGTTTCTTCTTATCCAAGTCAAGACTTTTTAGCGTATTATAAATAACGTCAAAATCTTCCGTTGGGATGTGGTAGTTATGAACGATAGTATAAGGACTCTTATTCATAACCTTACTGATTCTTGCCAAACTTCTACATGACCCACCAACCCCTATCAACTGTGCGTCGGGATCAATTTCATCCAACCAAGAAATCTTCTTAAGTTGTTCGATAAAGAATTCTTCAATTTTTTGCGCTTGTTGCTCCGGTTTTAAACCATCACCGGAAAAAAGCTCTGTTAAAGTAACAGCCCCAAAGGGTAATGTTTCATAATGAAGAAGGTTTCTTCTGTTGTAATAAACAAGCTTAGTTGAACCACCGCCGATTTCAATAATAACACCCTTGGGGATATCCATTGTGTTAATTACACCACGGTAAACGTATAATGCTTCTTCCTCTGCAGAAAGAACTTTTAATTTAATACCGCAAGTAGTTGCAACTTCATCTAAAAAGCTTCTTTGATTCTTTGCTCTTCTTACAGCTGCAGTAGCAACCGCAATAATTCTGTCTATACCATGAGCATCACAAAGTCTTCTGAACATTTTTAAAGTTTTAATGGTTTCTTGAATACGCTGAACCTTTAAAAACCCATCTCTCTCCATATCTCTGCCAAGACGAACGCTTTCTTTGATTTGGTCAACAACGATAAAATGACCGTCGCCAAGCATTTCAACTATAACGAGTCTGGCAGTGTTTGACCCCAGGTCAATAATTCCAATTTTTTCCACTGTATAATAACCTCTCGATTTTTATGTCTACATATACCTTAAAGGAAATTTTCATTTCCAAAAGTTTCCTTATACATTATAGCATAAAAATAGAAATTTTTAAAGGGGGTTTTAATTTTTTTGTGCAACTTTTTTTAATGATTTTTTTAAAATCGAAAATTTTTTACGTTTTATATTAAAATTAACTACTTTAGCGGTAAATTAATCAATTATTTTTCACTTTCACACATAAATTTATATTGTATATTTTGCACAAATAAGCAAAGATTTATTCTGCAAAATTCAACTTTTTTTACTATTGGTATTTTTAATACTCATTATAAACTTAGCAAGTGCAAGCAAAATCAAAAAAACACCAAATAGCTTTGTTTGCAAATCCCCTTTAATAAAACTTACCGCAAAACTTCCCAAAAGAGAAGCAACAACTGCACTTAAAACAAGCGGAAAGATACCTTTAATCTTGATTAACTTATTTTTTACGTGTAAAATTAACGCAATTATCGCCATCGGTATAAAGGAAATTAGGTTAAATGCCTGAGCGTTTTTTTGCGTTACGTCAAGAAAAAAGGTAAGTATTGGAATAAGTAACGTTCCACCACCCATTCCCATACCGCCTAAAACACCACCGATCGCACCTGCAATAAAGAACCAAAAATTATCCATTTCTTTCCTCCCCTAAAAAAAGAGCATTTTTATACCAGCAACTAGCATAACACCTTCGAAAAGATATTCAATAAACTTATTACCGGCTTTCTTTAAAAGCAATGCCCCTAATATTCCGCCTAATGTTACACCGCCGGCAACAATACCAAGATTAACCCAATCCACCTTTTCCTTAAATAGGTAAACGATACTACTTGCAACACTAAGCGGTAAAATAACTGCAATTGAGGTGGCATGAGCCTTTTTTTCTTCTAAATTATAAAATTTAGCAAGAGTAGGAACGGCTATCATACCACCGCCTCCACCAAAAAAACCGTTAATAAAACCAATTAAACAACCAACTAAAACAGCTAAAAAACCTGATTTTTCTTTACTCATATTATAAGTTTGTTTA
>JAZSMG010000102.1:0-1509 GCA_045535775.1 Christensenellaceae bacterium
AGCACCAATTGAAGTTACGCTGTCGCCAATTACCACTGAGGTTAAACTATCGCATTCATAGAACGCCCTTCCACCAATTGAAGTTACGCTATCGGGAATTACGATAGAGGTTAAACTACTGCAATCCTCGAACGCAGAATCACCAATTGATGTTACGCTGTCGCCAATTACCACAGTAGTCAAACTACTGCAACCATCGAACGCAGAATCACCAATTGATGTTACTGCTTTCCCTTTGTAAATGGAAGGCAATATTACCTCTGCAGGCATATTATTAACGCTTTTTGCGCTAATTGAGTAAGTCCCATCTTCTAATAATTCAAAATTAAAATATTTATTAGCGGTTGCTTCTTTCAAGCCACAGTTCTCACACACGTTATCAACAAAACTATGATCAAGTACTCCACCTTCCGTTGCGCCGCAAATAGAGCACGTTTTGGGTGCAGAGCAAGTGGCTTCTTGCCATGTATGAGCGCAAACCCAATTTTCATCTGTATGACCGCAGTTTAAACAAACACCAAGAACGTAATCGTGATCTAACGCGGGGACTTTTGTTGTTTGCGTTTCACCACAAGAACAGGTACCCAACTTAGAACCTTCTTGCGTGCAAGTTGCCGTTACGGTTGTTGTGTAAGAAAACTCATGCACGTGAGAATTACAAGCGGTAAAGACGCATATTGCACTGCATAAAGCAAATATTAAAGACAATAATTTAACCAAAAATGCTTTTTTCATATTTTGCCTCACTTATATTTCAATTTTAACGAGCTTATTATCAACCAAATCGCAAGAGGTTAAGTAGTAAGGTATGCCGTTTTTAATAAGTAGCTTATCTGCGCGCGATTCCTTGCCGTGAAGATGCCCGTAAACAACCGCGTTAACGGCGTTTTCGTTAATCATATTAACAATTTCGTTATCTTCCCTACGCACGTTAAAGGGGGGGAAATGCACCATACAAATAAGTTTATCACCTTCTTCACGAAGGTCTTTAGCCCTATAAAAAGCCATTCTTAAACGCTCTATTTCGCGAAGGTAAATCTTTTCATCTGCCTTAGAAAAATCAGGCGAGCCGGGCGTTAACCAAGCCCTTGAACCGCATATTACCAGGTTGCCTAGCTTTATAGCGTCGTTTTGAAGTAAATAACAGTTTTCCGGCACGGTTTCGCGAAGGCGGGTTATACTCTTCCACCAATAATCGTGGTTACCGCGAATAAAGACCTTTTTGCCCGGTAGCTGTTTAAAATATTCAAAATCCTTAATAGCATCGGGGGTGGTCATAGCCCAGCTTATATCGCCGGAAATTAAAACCACGTCCTCTTCGGTTACCTTTTGAAGCCAATCTTCCTTGATTTTATCAAGATAATTAGCCCATTTTAAGCCGAATATATCCATCGGCTTGGGATTAGCAACCGACATATGCAAGTCACTTATAGCAAAAATATTCATTTTTCGGTTACCTCCTTTTCCGCTCCAGCGGAAATCACTCACAAAGTGAGTGTATATCATCAA
>JAZSMG010000112.1:0-23378 GCA_045535775.1 Christensenellaceae bacterium
CAAACTGCGCTACACCCCGCAAACATAATGCTCATACATAATACAATAAATTCAAGAAATTGTCAAACGTTTTTTTGCGATTTTTTTATTTTTTTTAATTTTTTTTTAAAAAACTTTTTTTCTTCTTTTAAATGAAGTAAAAAATCAAAAATCTCGCTTTTTATAACGAATTTTATTACTTTTTTAATAGTTACGTATAAACCGTTTTTTTTAACCCATACTACTTTCAGGTAAGAAAAATGGTTTTGGTTAAGTTTAACGTTGGGGATATAGTTCCACAAACGGGATTTTACAGAATAGTGAATAAAAAAGGGAAAACTTTAAATCAAGTTCTTTTGAATAAAGGGGAAAGATTCCCTTTACTAACGGAAGAAAAATGCTTCTACGTACTTGACTTTTAATCTTCTTTTCTTATTAGAACGTAGTTTTTAGAATTCACACCAAAGAAAAAACGTTCAAGGCCTAAAAAGGCTAAACATTATTTTTACTATGGCACGGCAATTTAGCCGTGCCATAAGTATTTTTTAATTATTTATTGCTGTTTGCAAGAAGTTCTGCGATAGAAACGCCACCGTCTCCGCCTTCCTTCCATTCTCTCATTTCGCCGTCATCACCTTCATTTCTGGGCTTTCTGGGCTTACGAGCGGGCTTTTCGCCTTCTTCGGTAGGTTCTTCTCTCTTGGGTTTAGCAGGAGCTTCAGGAGCGGGAGTCATAGCCTTGATAGAAAGGGTAATTTTTTCCTTTTCGTGATCGATAGCAATGATCTTAGCTTCTACTTCTTCGCCAACCTTTAAAGCAGAGGTGGGATTTTCTAACCATTCGTGAGAAATTTGAGAAACGTGAACTAAACCGTCAATACCCTTTTCAAGTTCAACGAAAGCGCCGAAGGGAACGATTCTTACAACTTTACCCTTAACAACGTCGCCAACCATGTACTTGCCGGGAACTAAATCCCAAGGTCTGGGTTGAAGTTGCTTATAGCCTAAAGAAACCTTCTTAGTTTCCTTATCGCACTTTAATACCTTAAATTCATATTCTTTGCCGATTTCAAGAACGTCAGCTGCAGAATTGCAACCGGTCCAACTTAAATCAGAGATATGAGCAAGGCAATCGATACCTGCAACGTCAATGAAAGCACCAAAGCTTGCAAATCTAACCGCAGTACCCTTAATAATATCGCCAACAGAAACAGCACCGAAGAATTCTTCTTCCTTTGCAGCGCGTTCAGCATCTCTTAAAGCCTTTTCTGCTTCAAGGATAACTCTTTGTGATGCAACGATTTGCTTTCTTCTGCCGTTTTCGATCTTTTCAGCTTTAACTCTTAAAGTCTTACCAACGTACTTTTCTAAATCCTTAACGAAACCAATTCTGATTTGAGAAGAAGGAATGAAAACTTCAAAGCCAGCATAGTGACCGATAAGACCACCCTTATTGAAACCGTCAATAACAACAGAGAATTCCTTGTTACCGTCTGCGATTTCAGCAACTAGCTTTTCATCTTCTAAATCCTTAGCGATAGCCTTTTCAGATAACTGAACGGGATTTAAACCAATAATCTTAACGATAATTTCTTCGCCAACTTTTGCAGCGTAAACAGTCTTATCGTAGCTTTCGCAATTGATTTCTTCTTTGGGAAGAAGGATTTCTTTTTTCGTGTTACTGATGTAAACAGCAAGGCCTTCATCGGTAGCCGAGGAGATTGTAGCCGTTATCTTCTGCCCCTTTCTGAATTTTGTTTGCTTTTCGTCCATTTTAGCGACAGCTTCTTCCATCGTTACAGCAGCGCTTGCTGCTTCTTCTACAACCGCGGATACTTCCGCAACTTCACTTTTAACTTCAGCTTCCTCGTTCATTACAATAACTTCAGCTTCAGTGTGCTTTTCCATACTAAAGAAAACCTCCATAGCTTGTTCGGGTGGAGTCGATGCCCCCGATACAATACCCAACTTTTTAAATGATACTAATTTTTTTATTTCAGACGGATTAACAGAATCCATCAAAATAACGTTTTTACAATTTGCCTTACATAACTCAAACAGCTTTCGAGTATTACTGCTTTTCGCACTGCCAAGAACAATTATGCAGTCACATTTTTTTGATAAAACAACCGCTTCATCCTGTCTACCTTTAGTAGTATAACAAATTGTATTAAAAATCTCAACTGTTTTGAAGGGTTTTTTATCAAATTTTTCTAAAAAATCTACAAATTTTTGATATGAAAAGGTTGTTTGGGCTACAATACAAACTTTTTCTGCGTTTAATAGGGAATAATCCACCTCTTCCCCGGCCGTAACAAACACCGCACCACCAGCCCAACCTTGCAAGCCAATTACCTCCGGATGTTCTTTTTCACCAACGATAATTACGGCGTAACCCTCTGCGCTTTTTTCTTGAACTATTTTTTGAGTGCGCTTAACGAATCCGCAAGTACAGTCCACAATTTTACAATTCTTTGCGTTTAATTTTTCATAAACGTCAAAGCTAACGCCGTGTGAACGAATTACAACGGTGCTATTATTCGGAATCTCTTCCAAAAGATAACAGGTTGTTGCGCCCATACCCTCTAACTCTTTAACAACGCAGTCATTATGAATAAGATCACCTAAAATATAAACGCCTTCACCGGCAATTTTGCGCGCGGTGTTAACCGCGTTTTCTACACCCTTGCAAAAGCCGTTATTTTTAGCAATATAAACTTGAATCATAATATTCCCATGCTAAAACAACGTTAATAAAATTAACGCCGTTTTACTTATTTTTTTTCTTATTTTTGCGATTACTTAATATTTCTTCTAGCTCGTTTTTAGAATTAACTAACTCTTCATACATCTTTTGCGTTAGCTTCTCGTTAAGCTCTGCATCTAAACGCTGACCTTCAAACTCACTAAAATCAAAGGGTTTGCCAACGTAAATATAGTTTTTACCCCAAAATTTTGCCTTATGGTGTATATTTATGGGAATAATTTTTGCCTTAGTTTTAAAAGCAAACATACCTGCCCCACCATGAAGAGGCATGATTTCCGTTCCGTTTTTATTTCTTGTTCCTTCAGGGAAAATGCAAAGTCTTTTGCCTGATTTTAAAACTGAAAGCGCTTTTTTAGTGCTTTCTAAATCAGCTTTATCTCTATCAACGGGTATTCCACCCATTTGACCGAACAACCAAGCTAAAACTTTATTTTTAAACCATTCTTTTTTTGCAAGATAATAGGTTTTGCCTTTAAATAGATAACCAACGTAAGGAACGTCTACCTTACATAAATGATTGCATATTACAACTACGTTGCCTTCGTGAGTTATATTTTCCTTACCGAAAACCTTTACGGGATAGCAAAGCCATATCCATAACGTTAAAATTGGACGAAGTATTGCAAATAACATTACTTTTCTTCCCCCTTTCTTACTTTGTTGACAATATATGAAACAACTTCTTGAATTGTCATATTTGAAGTATCTATCACCTCTGCATCGGGCGCAATTGCAAGTGGTGCGCATTCCCTGTGACTATCGTTATAATCTCTTTGCTTAATTTCCTCTAAAAGAGAATTATAATCTACGGTTTGTCCTCTTGAAATTAGTTCATCATATCTGCGCTTTGCCCTAACCTCTACACTAGCAGTCATAAAAAATTTATAATTCGCATTGGGCAAAACGTACATACAAATATCTCTGCCGTCTAACACGCAATCTTGCTTAGAAGCAACGTAACGTTGCATTTCTACCATCTTTTTTCTTACGATTTCAAGCGAAGAAATATTGGAAGCCAACATAGAAACCTCGTTTTCCCTTATTGCAAGAGAAACGTCTTCACCGTCTAAATAAACATGTTGAGCACCGTTTTCGTACTTCACCTCTAAATCAATATTATATATAAAGGAAGAAACGCCCTTTTCATCAAGGCAACTTATTCCCATTCTTTTCGCCTTTAAACCACACGCGCGGTACATAGCGCCGGTATCTAAATACAATATATTAAGTTCTTGCGCAAGTAGCTTTGCAACAGTCGATTTACCGCTACCGCAAGGTCCATCTATAGCTATATTTATCATTATACGTTAACCTACCGTTTATATTCAAATTGTTTAATTATTTTTTTAAAGCATTTCCTGCTAAATAGCCCATAGAAAATGCGCATTGAAGATTAAATCCGCCGGTTAAAGCGTCTACGTCAAGCACTTCGCCTGCAAAATATAGACCTTTAATTAACTTACTTTCCATAGTTTTGGGATTAATTTCCTTTACGTTAACCCCACCGCCCGTAACGATGCTTTCTTCTAACGGGCGAAGCCTTAAAATTTTATATCTTAAATCCTTTAAGGCCTTAAGAACTTTTTTGCGATTAACAGCAGTTAATTCGCTTACGTTTACTTCTGCGTTTACCCCAGAATGAAAAATCACTTCCGGGATTAAGCTTTTTGGTAGCAATTGCACCATTGCGTTTTTTAAACACTTATTTTTAAACTGATTAAAATCCCTTAATAACCTTGCATCAAGAGTTTTTTCATCTAAAGCAGGCTTTAAATCAATAGAAATTTCATATTCGCCCGCGCCTTCCTTACTTATATAACTGGAAGCGGAAATAATAACGGGACCGGAAACACCCGTATGTGTAAATAACAGTTCGCCAAAATCGGTATAAATGCTTTTGCCGTTTTTATAAACCGTGATTGCAATATTTTTTAGTGATAGCCCTGCAAGAGAAGCAAAGGCGCTACCCTTACAGTCCAAACCGCACAATGCAGAACGCAAAGGAAGAACGGTATGGCCAAATTTTTTGGCGAATTTATAACCGTCACCCGTGCTACCTGTAGAGGTATAACTCTTACCACCCGTGCAAACGATTATTCTTTCACATTCTATATAACCCTTTGACGTTTCCACGCCCTTTACACCGTTTTCATCTGCGATTATATCAGTTACGGCGCATTCAAGCTTAATTTCTACGCCGACAGAAAGCATTTTTCTTTCTAAACACTTAATAACGTCTGACGATTTATCTGAAAGGGGGAAAACTCTGTTACCTCGTTCGGTTTTTATTGCTAAACCGCCTTCTTGCAGAAAATCCATCATATCCGCAGGTGAAAAAGACCAAATTGCGCCTTGCATAAAACGCGCGTTCGTAACCACGTTAGAAAGAAATTCGGTAACCTCGCAGTCGTTGGTAACGTTGCATCTTCCCTTACCCGTAATATAAAGTTTTTTGCCCAACTTCGGGTTTTGTTCAAGAAGAATAGTTTTTTCGCCGTTTAAAGCGCAATAATACGCACTTATCATACCGGCTGCACCACCGCCAACAACTACCGTTGCCATAATTAAACCTTTCCTTTAATCTTTTTTATAATTTCAAATGCAGTTCTGTCTAACAAAATTGGGGTAATTGAAACGCAATTTTTGTAAAACCATTCAACGTCACAGTCTTCGGGATTATCAACGGGAATTGGATCACCCGTAACGATAAAAACGTTTTCTTTAACGAATTCGTAATCATCTGAATACCTACGCTCACCCAACGGTGTAACCCTTTCACCTGCAACGGTTTCACCCTTTTTAATGGGAGGAACGTTTACGTTTAAAGTAAAGTCCGTTGTTAAACAAGAATAATATCTTTCAACGATATCAGCGCAAACTTCTGCAACCGCCTCAAAATCACCTTTTTTATATTCAGGGCAAGAAAAAGCAATTGCTTTAACACCCAAAACGTTGGCTTCCAAGCAAGCAGAAACTGTACCCGAATAGTGAACGGCAGTTCCCAAATTAGAGCCGTGGTTTATGCCTGAACAAACCAAGTCAAATTGCTTACCGCAGTGAGTAATGGCATATTTTACACAGTCCGCAGGCGTTCCGGAAAAAGAATAGGCTTCAATCCCTTGTGCAAACTGCACTTTATTAACTTCAACTTCCCTAAAAAAGGTAATTGAATGAGCAAAGCAAGAGCGATTTCCGTCCGGCGCGGCAACCGTTACGTTATGTCCTTTTTTTAAAAGCACTAAAGCGAGGGCAATAATACCCTCGCTATTAATACCGTCATCATTACAAACTAATACGTTCATATTAAACGGGATAAACCTTGTCTGCCTTATCAGCAAGATCTTTATCTATGCCCTGATTTTTAGCAAGTCTGTACTTAAAGAAGTTAACGGCTACTTGGTTGAATAGTGCGTATGAAAGAACGTCCTCTTCTTGAGTGTAATATTCTTTCATTTCTTCTTTAAATTTCTCGTATTCAGGTTCAATAAGATCTGCAGGACGGCAAGTAATAATTTTTTCGTTACCAACAATCTTTGCAACAACGTCCTTATCAGGTTCAGCGGGTAATTGACCGTATTCACCCTTAAGAAGCGCTTTAAATTCCTTAGTAACCATTTTATAACGTTCACCGCTTAAAACGTTAAGAACTGCTTGAGTTCCTACGATTTGGCTAGAAGGAGTTACTAGAGGAGGATAACCGCAGTCCCTTCTTACGTTGGGAACTTCAGCTAAAACTTCATCTAACTTATCAAGCTTACCCTGTTGCTTTAACTGATTCATTAAGTTAGAAAGCATACCGCCGGGAACTTGATAAATAAGCGTATTAACGTCAACCTTTCTTACGTTGGGGTTAAGAGAGCCGTTTGCTTCAAGCTCTGCAGCAACCTTTTTGAAGTGGTTTGTAATAGGAATTAACTTGTTAAGATCAATACCTGTATCGTATTCAGTACCTTGTAAGGTTGCAACGAAAGGTTCAGTTGCAGGTTGAGAAGTACCGTTACCTAATGCTGATAATGCAGTATCAACGATGTCACAACCAGCTTCAATAGCCTTTAAGTTGATCATATCGCCGGTACCGGTAGTGTTATGGGTATGAAGGTGAACCTTTGTTTCAGGCTTTAATACTGCCTTGATAGCCTTAACTAAATCGTACGCGGTATAAGGCAATAATAAGTTAGCCATATCTTTAATACAAATATTATCAGCTCCCATATCCTCTAAGGTTTTTGCAAGCTTAACGAAGTATTCGTTAGTATGAACGGGGCTGGTTGTATAACAAATAGTTGCTTCACATACCCCGCCGTATTTCTTGATAGCCTTCATAGCCGTTTCAAGGTTTCTTACGTCGTTTAACGCATCAAAAACTCTTATAATCGTAATACCGTTCTTAATACAAGCTTCAACGAATTTTTCAACAACGTCATCTGAATAGTGTTTATAACCTAAAAGGTTTTGACCGCGAAGAAGCATTTGAAGAGGAGTATTAACGTGTGATCTAATAATTCTTAATCTTTCCCATGGGTCTTCGTTTAAGAAACGTAAACAAGAGTCAAACGTTGCACCGCCCCACGCTTCAAGTGAGTAATATCCAATTTCATCAAGCTGTTCAAGAACGGGAAGCATTTGATCTAACGTCATTCTCGTTGCGGCTTGAGATTGGTGTGCGTCACGCAAAATTGTATCTGTAATTAAAACTTTTTTACTCATTTTTAATAATTCTCCTAAATTTTAGAAAAGGGCTAGTAATACGCCTGCTGCGATTGCAGAACCAATAACGCCTGCAACGTTGGGGCCCATAGCGTGCATTAATAGGTGGTTATTGGGATCAGTTTCCCTACCTACGTCCTGCGAAATACGCGCTGCCATAGGAACTGCTGAAACACCTGCTGAGCCAATAAGAGGGTTGATTTGCCCCTTCGTAAGCTTGCACATAAGCTTTGCAACTAATAAACCACCGGTAGTACCGCAACAGAATGCAGCTAAACCTAATGCGATAATTCCAAGCGTATCTAAGCTTAAGAATAAAGCACCGGTTGCCTTAGAACCAACCATTACGCCAAGGAAAATAGTAACGGTGTTCATAAGTCCGTTTTGAGCGGTATCAACAAGTCTTCCGCACACGCCTGATTCTTTTAATAGGTTACCAAGCATAAGCATACCTAATAAAGGCATAGCATCAGGAAGTAATAAGCCAACGACTAATGAAACTATTAAGGGGAACATAACCTTTTCAAGCTTGCTTACTTTACGAAGCTGTTTCATCTTAATAGCGCGTTCTTCTTTAGTAGTTAAAGCACGCATAATAGGCTTTTGAATTACGGGAATTAAAGCCATGTAAGAATATGCGGCGATTGCAATAGCGGGCAATAAATGCTCTGCAAGCTGTTTGGTTACGTAAATAGCGGTAGGACCGTCTGCCCCACCAATAATAGCGATAGCAGCAGCTTCCGTATTACTAAAACCAAATAAAGTTGCACCAAAGAAGGTTAAGAAAATACCTAATTGAGCAGCCGCGCCAATAATCATACTCTTGGGGTTAGCAATTAATGGACCAAAGTCCGTCATTACGCCGATTCCAAGGAAGATGATGGGGGGGAATATAACCCAGTCTACACCCTTATAAATGTAATAGAATAGACCAAAATCTCTAATAACTGTTTCTGTTGAAATTTCAAGCTGTCCTACAGCGTAAGTTGCGCCAGATGCGCTTGTTAAAGCTTCTATATTAAGATAAGTGGGCTCTTTAGAAGCAATATCAAAAAGATTTGCAAGAAGGTCGCCACTAAAGAATTTAGTAAGCTCATCAGCGGTTCCGCGAGCAATCTCTATACCTGCAAGTTTATCCGTTACGATATAACCTTTCGTACCGAATAAAATCTTGTACGCACCGGGAATGTTAACGATAAACATACCAAATGCAATTGGTAAAAGTAATAGGGGTTCAAACTTTTTAACTACGGCAAGATACACCAAAACACAGGCAATAGCAATCATAACAAGGTTTTGCCATCCGCCGTTGGTAAAGTTTGATACTAGAGAATATAAACCGGTGCTTTCCCATAAAGCAACTAATGAACCGGATATATTATCCCATACCCCACCTAATAAATTAAGTGAGAACATAGATACACCTACCCTTTATTAGCCAATAACTGCCATTAAATCGCCAGTATCTACGTTTGCGCCCTTAGTGGTCTTATATGAAATAGTACCTGAACAGGGAGCGGTAATATCGTTATCCATCTTCATTGCTTCTAAAACAAGAATAACGTCGCCTTCCTTAACTGCGCTACCTTCGGGTAAAGAAAGAGCCTTAATCATGCCGGGCATGGGTGCGTTAATCTTGGTTCCGTTAACGGGACCTGCACTAGCGGGCTTAGCAGCGGGAGCAGGTGCTGCAGCGGGTGCTGCTGCGGGAGCTGCAACGGGAGCGGTTTTAATTTCTGTAACAACGGGAGTAGATGCGGTTGCGCCTACTTCTTCAACGCCTACTTGATATTGTTTTCCATCAATAGTAACTATAAAATTACGCATATTCTTTAATTCTCCTAATTATCTGTTTAATTTCTTTATTTTTCTAACCTTAAATTCGCGGTTATCGGGTTGAGCGTTACCGTCGTAATAAGCGGCAATCGCTGCGATTATTGCTACGCGCACGTGTTCAGGAATACCTTCTTCAACAACGGGCTGAGCTACGGCTACAGGTTCGGCAGGTTTTTCAACCGGCGCCTTCTTTTTAGGTTCTGTATTTTTGGAATTTACGGCTTTTCCCGCAATAGTTATAGCTAAAACTATAATAATCATTCCAAAAAATACTACGAGTAATCCTAAAATGAATACGAAAATACCGTTCCCTGCTTTTCCTAAGTTTAAACCAGTTTCAGCAAGTAAATTAAGCATTATACTCACCTCGTAACAAGTTGAAGTGCAGAAATTAGATGAGAACGAACGTATTGAGGTTCAATAATATCGTCAATATATCCCTTTCTTGCAGCGTTAACGGGATCTTGAACTTCATCTGCGTACTTAGCCTCTGCTTGCGCGTTATTTGCTTCGGTTACGCCTGCAAGTTCAATCATTGCGCCCTTTTGTGTATCGAATAATGAAATTTTTGCAGTTGCAAAAGCATAAGAGTATTCAGCACCTAATGCCTTTGAAGCAAATAATGAATAACCAAGACCAACAGCTTTTCCGTATACTACGTTGATTCTGGGAACTTGAAGGTTATAAAGTGCGTAAGTAAGATTTGCAATATCCTTCATAATAGGTGTGTTTGCAGTTGCTAAATCTGCCTTAATACCTAAGGTGTTAACGAAGGTAAGAACAGGAAGCTCACTTTCATCGCAGAAATATAAGAATTCCTTAATCTTAGCAACGTTTTCACGTGTTAATTCAACACCCTTATCTTCACCGCCGAAGATTATAGCACCAACAGCTATACCGCCAACGCGTGCAATACCGGTTACTACTTCAGGAGCAAAGGATTTATTCATTTCTATGAAGTAATCTCTATCGAAAACGGCTTCCTTTAAGCAGTTAACGCATACTTTTTCGTTAAGACCGGGGGCACATCTGTTGAAATCATCCATAGTTTCTACTTCGCCGTTGTAAACGGGAAGAGTATCAAGTAATCTAATGATGATATCGCGAGTGCCTGCCATATCTTCAATTTCAAAGGTGCAAGATGCAGTGTTAGCACTGTTTTTAGCACCGCCAACCTCTTCCTTGGGAAGATTCTTGTTTGAAGTAGCAGAAATAACTAAGGGTGCTGCGTATGCTACGCAAGCGCTTTTAGTCATAAAGGTAAAATCACAAGAAGCACTTAGTAATGCAAAAGAACCGAATACGTCGCCTGTTGCAATACATACTTGCACGCATTCACCCTTAAGCGCTTGAGCCATAGCAAGAACTTCACCAATGCCTTCTAACGCGCTAACGCCTTCACCAACTGCAACGCCAGCCGTATCTAGTAAATAAATTACGGGAGCGCCTGCACGAAGTGCTTTTTGTTGACATTTAACAATCTTTTTGCAATTAGCATCCGTAATTCCACCGGAAAGAACGGACTTGTTCTGAGCTATAACGTATACTGCGTTATCATTTATGGTTGCACTGCCGGTAACTACACCCTCACCGCCAACTCCTTCATAAAATTCATTTTTAGAGAAGCTGTAGGAGTCAAATTCAATAAAGCTTTCTTCATCTGTTAACTGTTGAATTTGCTTACGGATTTCACTACCTGCTTGAAGAATTTCTTCTCTGCGTGCCTTTAGTAGTTCAATTTTATTCATAAAATCCTCCATTATAATCTAAACATTACCAATTATACACACAAAGCAACCAAAAAGCAAGTATATTTTGAAATTTTTTATTATTAAAATAAAACAAAAAAAATTTATGTCCTAATATGCAAAAAAATAATTTAAAAAATTAACTTTATAGCAAAAACGCCGTTTGCTTTTTCTGCAAACGGCGCAAATTTATAAATTATTATTTTATATTGATAGAACCAAGGAAGGTACGTAATGCTTTAACACCCTTTTCATCCTGCTTAAATACCGCAGTATTTTTAAGTATTTTAACACATACGTCGTTAACGTAAGCGGTAACTGCTTCAGACGCCTTTCTCTCATCCTTCATTACACCGTATTTTTCAACAAGCTCTGCAATCATAAAGCGGTGAACGTGTAACGAATGCTCGGGATTTTCCAAAGCTTCCTTATCGTAAGGTGTTTTGTTAAGTAATACGTCTTGAATTTCAGAAAGCTGTCTTTTTAATCTTGCAGGTAGGATATATAATCCCATTGCTTCAATTAAACCGATACCCTCTTTCTTAATATTGTGGTATTCGGGATGTGCGTGGAAGATACCGTCCGGATACTGTTCGTTAGTACAGTTACATCTTAAAATTAAGTCAACACTGTATCTGTTATCAGATAAGAAACGAACGATAGTCGTGCAGGTATTATGTCTAACACCGCTAGCATCTATACCGATAATATCAACACTTTCATCAGAATACTTTTTCCAGTTATCAATAATTAAGCCTGCAAGCTCTGAAACTGTGTTACGGTTATAGCCTGAAATTCTAATTGCAGTGTTATACCAGTTAACCAAACCGATTTCTACGTCGGGATAATCGGCGTGCTTAAAGTACGTAGCAATTTTAGCCTTATGCATAGGCATTTCGTGCAAACCGCCCTGGTAGTGCTCGTGATTTAAAATAGAACCGCCTACGATGGGTAAATCTGAGTTACTACCTGCAAAATAGTGGGGTGCAATTTCTATAAAATCAAACAATTTTTCTACAGTTTCTTTATCCATTTTCATGGGAACGTGATTGTTTGAAAGTAAAATGCAATGTTGATAAAAATATGCGTAAGGTGAATACTGCATAAACCACT
The DNA here is from genome assembly GCA_045535775.1 of Christensenellaceae bacterium. Classification (GTDB taxonomy): domain Bacteria; phylum Bacillota; class Clostridia; order Christensenellales; family Borkfalkiaceae; genus HGM11416. The sequence goes on from JAZSMG010000112.1 coordinate 12,151, forward strand.
TTTCGCCGTTTAATTCAACCGAAAAAATACGCAAATTAGTTCTTGCAGGATGGGTAAGAGTACCCTTGTAGCCTTCGTTTTGACGGCATAGTAAGCATAAAGGATATTTAGTGGTATCTTTAGGTGCGCCAACTAGCTTGGCTATATCCTTATTGTCCTTTTCCGGCTTAGAAAGGTTAATGGTAATTTCTAGAACTCTATCACCGTCTTTATATTCCCAACCAACGTTTTTATCTATTGCGGATTTGCGGATATAATTGTTCTTTATAGAAATGTTATAAAGGTATTCGCAAGCGGCCTTTGGCCCCATTTTTTCACGCAAGTAAGCCATAGTATTGTTAATTTCGGATGGCTTTGGCGTAATTATACCAAAAATATAGGTAGCAAAAATTTCTTCATAACCCTCTTCACAAAGTTTGTTTTCGGTAGCATACTGCATAACCTCTTCAAAAAGTTCGTCGGGAACTTCCATTTTTGCTATTTTTTCTTCGTTAATTTGGGGATTGGGATCGGCAGAAATTAAACCGAACTCACCCAATAATAGGTTACGTGTATAAACCTCGTCTAATTCGTGAAGATATAAGAAATTCTTTGCGTATACAACGAGTTTTTCTACAAGCAATTTTCCGTTTATCATATATAAACTCCTCTTTTAATTTCGCGCCTATAATAACACAAGGCGAATTTTTTTGCAACCGTTTTTTTTAAATTTATTTATTTTTCACAAAATATTCAGTTATTTATCCCCTTCATCCGGGTTGTTGTGAATTTTAATTATTCCGTTTTCGTGCGGTCTGTGCTCCCGCCCGAACTGTTTATCGCATAGAGTAATCCCCTTTCTAACACTTGAATCACCGTATTTCTTGCGCAGTCCGTTAACTCTTTTTTCTAGGTCCACCCTCTTTTTATACTTTTCAGAGTCCTGCCCCATTCTTATCTGCTCGCTTTCAGAAATAAAATCACTAACGGCAACGCCTATACTTCTAATAAAGGACTTCCAAGTGTAATTTTTGTTAAACAACTCAACCGCGCAGTTAAAAAAATCTTGCGACAATACGGAGGGATAAGGAAGCTTCATTTGCCGTGAAAACCAAGAAAGACTTTCATCTCTAACCGATAGTGTAAGGGTGCAAGCCTTACCTACGCCGTATCTGATCAAGCGCTCTGAAACACTTTCACACAAGTAAGTAAGCACGGTTTTAACGTCCTTCAAATTTTCTAAATCCCTGTAAGTCGTAACGCTGTTTCCAACAGACTTAAGCTCTTCCTCTTCATCAATGCGCTTTACGGGTGAATCATCATTGCCATTGGCATAAGCCCACAGCATTTCACCCCATTTGCCAAAATGTTCAACTAAATACTCTAAATTGGAATTAGCTAAATCGCCTATCGTTAATATATTAAGCTTTTTAAGCTTTAATGCAGTGGATTTACCAACGTAAAGCAAATCCTCAACCGGTAACCGCCACACTTTTTTAATATAGTTACTGCGCGAAATAACGGTAGTTGCATCAGGCTTTTTCATATCTGAAGCAAGCTTTGCGAACACTTTGTTAAAGCTTACACCAACGGAACAGGTTAAATTTAATTCTTCTTTAACCGCCTTGCGTATTTTATTGGCGATCTCTTCACCACTACCTAAAAAAGAGGAGTGTGTAACGTCTAACCAAGCTTCATCTATACCAAAAGGCTCTATCTGGTCTGTAAACCGTGCATAAATAGCCCTAACCTTGGCAGAATATTCCTCGTATAAGCCGTGATGAGATTCAACGGTAAGAAGCTCCGGGCAAAGTTTTTTTGCCTCTATAATAGTCATAGCCGTTTTAATACCAAACTTCTTAGCCTCTTCACTTTTTGCTAAAACTATTCCGTGGCGCTCTTCCGCATTACCGCATACCGCAACCGGCTTGCCCTTTAAACTGGGATTTAAAGCAGTTTCTACACTGGCAAAAAAATTATTGAGGTCGGAATGCAATATTACTTTATCGTTGTTCATTTCAACCTCCTTTAATAATTTAATCGCTTATTTTTTCCAATATGCTAACAATTAAGCTGGCATCAAGCTTCCACTCGCTAACTCTGTTTAGCCTTGCGTGCTTTTCGTTAGCAAAAGCCAGTGCCCTAATATAATCGGCATAAGAACATTGATTAACCTTGCAAAAGTGCTTAATCGCCCTGTCCTCATCGCCAACTAATTGCGTGCGACCTATATGTATAACGCTATGACAGTCGTGACATAAAGCCACTATTGCTTCAAGCCTTTGCACGCCCTTTTCTTCATCGTAGCTCCAATTTTCATGCGCTTCTAACCGTTTTGCCGGTCTACCGCAAATCATACAACGGCCGTTTGCCCTATTATAGGCATCCTTTCTTAATACGTCCCAAACCTTTTTGGGTAAAACCGTTCTTAAGTTGGAATACCAACAGCTATCAGGTACCGGTGACGGCATAAGCTTAAAATTGGAAATATCTTTTATCATATTATCACTTTTTATAAAAATTTATAATTACCGAATAAAAATGGCGACGCAAAATAAAGAGTCGCCAATTTATAATTATTTCTTAGTTTGAATTTTTTCAACGGGGAATTTATCCTGTTCATCAATAACGTTATATGCAGGATTTTCGTTGTAAGCTAAATTATTTTCTGCTAATTTTTCCAATTCACTCTTAGTGTATAGGTTAGCAGAGTTAGAATCTAAAATCTTAACACCGCCTTGGGTGAAGGTGGGAACGATAAGAGTTCCGTCCGCTTTAATGAAAACGATTTCGTTAATTTGCATTTCGCTAACGATTTCAATAGAAACACCCTTTGCAGAAACGTATGCAGCAGTCCCACTGCTTGAATCTTTATTTAATGCATCAGCAAAATAGTAGATTTGAATCCAACCGTCTTTAGATTCTTTAATTTTACTTGCATAAATAGGACAGTCAATAGGGGTGGTAGACGTGGTTGATTTAGCAAATAATAGGTGAATGTTTGCAGTTTCTTCCTTTAAACCTGAAACGTTAACCCAAACTTCAGTTACGTCAACCGCACTTGAACCGAATGAAAGTTCAGATACGTAAGCAAGCTTTGACTCGCCTGCTTTCTTAGTGTAAGTTTGCCAGTAGCTATATTCTACCGCATCACCGCAAGCAACGAAGCTAAAAGCCAACATTAAGGTGCTTAAAAGCACACAGAGTAATTTTACTGTTTTTTTCATATTTTTCTCCCATTGCATAACATAGTTATGCATTTTTTATTTCAATTTTATTTTTTATCAGTAGAGGTTAATTTTTGCAATTCTTCCATAAAAGTGGAAACGTCTTTAAATTGGCGATATACAGAAGCAAAACGAACGTATGCAACCTCATCTACCCCTAAAAGCCTTTCCATTACCATTTCACCAATGCGCTTAGAGCTAATTTCCTGCTCCATTGAATTATAGATAGTCTTCTGAATATCTTCTATTATTTCATCGATTTTACTCATTGGAACGGGGCGTTTTTCACAAGCCTTAATTATACCCGACTTAATCTTAGAAACGTCAAATGCCTGGCGTGTTCCGTTTGCTTTAACAACAAGAATTTGAGTGGTTTCAATTGTTTCGTACGTTGTAAAGCGCTTTCCGCAGTTTATACATTCCCTTCTGCGTCTAATGGTAGTTCCATCTTCTGCAGAACGTGAATCAATAACCTTGCTTTCAATACAACCGCAATAAATACATTTCATATTTTACCTACGTTTTATTTATTTTTTAGCATATAAATACGTTTTATACTCAAAATAATCATATGGATATGCTTTCTTTTATACAAATTGTGGCAATCGCGTACTTCTTGGGAATAAACGTATACGGATTTATATTAGTCAATATTCAAAGAAAAAAACTTCAGTCAACAAATTTAGCAAAACAGTTTGAAGCTGTTTTGGCAAATCAAAAAGAAGAAAATGCGTTAGATACAACCCAAAATTCTGATGCTATTGAAAACAGTAAACAGGATAACGAGGTTCGCAAAGACAAAAAGAAAATTCGTGATTGGAAGCTTCTTTTAAGCGGTATTTTAGGCGGAGCATTGGGTATTTACGTTGCAATGCTTATTTATAAGTACAAGCTAACCAACTTCTTTCTTATGGTTATTATGCCCGTATTTATAGCAATTAATCTTTACTTTCTTTTTCTTGCGTTTAGCGGTAATTTTTGGATTATTCAGCAGTAATTATCCCGTAATGCCTTTTGCTTTATACCATAACAAAGCGGTTAAGGTTTTACCGTCTTGAATTTCGCCGTTTATCGCCATGTTTATTGCGACCTCTTTATCTATCCATTCAACAGATAAAAACTCATCTTCATCTAAATGGCGCTCTACCGCTTCAAAATCATTTGCATAGTATATGTGCAATATTTCATTTGAATAGCCGGGTGAAACTGCAAAATCGCAAATATGAGTTAATGATTTTGCCTTTAAACCGCATTCCTCTTGAAGTTCCCTATATGCAGTTACTTCACCTAACTCATCCCCATCCCTTGTTCCGGCAGGAAGTTCTAAAAAATTTCTACCGTTGGGGTGCCTGTATTGGCGAACAAAGGCAAATAATCCGTCCTTTTCCGCTAACACCGCAGATCCGCCGTTGTGGCGAACCACCTCACGAACTAAACGATTACCGTCTACTTCTACCTCTTCTAAATAAACGTTAATTATTCTGCCCTTATATATTTCTTTACTACTTAATAATTTTTTCATAATTATTATATTTTTTTATAAACTAAATTGCATTACAAAACTTAAGTATACGTTCAATGTCATCTATTTCACTATCTATCCTCTTAAATCCTGATATAGCGTATTTATAGCTTATAAATGCAGCTTTAATTTCCTGCTTCTTGCCACGGAATAAGGCATCCTTAAAGCGATCTAATAAAACCAATAAGTCGCCCTTTTCGTTATCCTTAAGATGCCTACAGTGAATAATCTTTGCCTTTTCACTGATTAAAATCTTTTGAATATCCCTATAGCAGGTAAGGTATTTTTTAGTTTCTACTGATTGTTCCGGCTTTTTAACCGCTTCAATCTTTATTTGCTTATCTACTTCCGTAAATGAAATGACGTTGTTAGGTTCTTCGCTTTTTGAATCCCCTATTGAAAGCATCATTTCTTCCACTACGTATAGCACGGTATTTTTAAAGGGGATTAAAAACTCATCCGCAAAAGTCTTGTAGCTTCTATCAAAGCTATCACTACCGTAATAAATAGATAGGATATTTAATAGGTCTTCATTCTTACCGTCTATTTCAGTGAATAAGCTGAAACCAAAGGCAATTAACAACCTTTTGTTTGAAACGGGAAAAGGCTCACCGCGGGTAAGACTGCTAACGTAGCTTGCATAGTCAAACCCCTCTGCGGTAAAACAAATTAGCTCGTAAAAAATCTTAGATGCAGTTACCGCCTTTAACACAGCGGTAATTTTTTTATCTGCCAAAAGATAATTACTAGCAATCAGCTCATCCATTTTTGCTGAAAAATTTTCAATTGACTGTTTTCTGGTAACCATAACTCCCCTATCCTACCTAAAAAAGCCTTGTCTTATACTATTGTAACATATTTTAAACAATTTTACAATTTAATTAGCCCAAACTATTGATTTTTTATTTAATTTCGTATATAATATTTGTTGTAATTTTTTTGTAAGGAGGACTTTAATGAAATCAATCCAAATTTTACTGGAAATGGCATCTCAAGTTAAGAAGTTTGTTAATATAGTTCAAAGCTATTCTTTTGAGATTGATCTTCGCAGTGATAGATACGTGGTTGATGCTAAGTCCGTTCTTGGAATTTTCAGCCTAGACCTATCTAAGCCGGTCAACGTTGAAATCTATGCAGAAGATGAAGACTTCAATAAGTGCGCAGAGCTTATTGAGCAACTAAAGGAATTCGCAATTTAATTTTTAATATCTAACACAGGATAAATGTTTTAAGGGGAGAAAACATGCAAGTCAAGGGTGATGCATTACTTAACAAGTTAATATTGCTTTTCGTCTTTGACAAGATGGAATGCCCTCTTACGGAAAACACTATTTTAGATATGTGCTGTTCTTCTAACAACTGGATTTCTTATATGGATTGCAAACCCATTATAAATCAGTTAGTTGACCACGGCTTTATTTACTGCTTAGCTCAAAACGGCGGAGATACCCTTTATTCTATCACCTCTGACGGTAGAGTTTGTTTGGCAGACTTCTTTATTCAAATCCCCTCTTCTATAAGGGAAAATATTTCCAGATTCGTTAAGGTTAACGGCTTAAAATATAGAAGAAAACAGGAATTCGTTTCCGATTATTACATGAATAAGGACGGCACTTATACGGTTAATTTAAAAATCGTTGAACCCACCCATTCCGTTTTAGAATTAAAAATGGTTGTTCCCAACCGACTTTCTGCAAAAAATATTTACAAAAATTGGGAAGAAAAGGGCGCGGAGGTCCTTGAACTTTTATACGAAAATTTAGTCGACTAGGAGGTAAAATTTATGCAAACTTACAGCACCAAGGGAACCTGTTCTCGTCAGATTCTTTTTGAAGTGACAAAGGACGGTAAAGTTTACGACGTAAAATTCATCGGAGGTTGTAGCGGTAACTTACAAGGCGTAGCAAGACTTGTTAACAATCGCCCCATTGATGAAGTTATAGCTACTTTAAAAGGAATTAAATGTAGAGGTAATACTTCTTGCCCCGATCAGTTAGCTACAGCTCTTGAAGAATACAAAGCAACCCATAACAAATAAGAATAAAAGATAAAGCGTGAGGAAATTCCCCACGCTTTTATTTTATCTATTATCGCATATATTGAACTATTTTTAATACTCTACGTCGTAAAGATACAAACCACAGGCTGCTACCTTTTGCCCGATTAAGCCTTTATCACCGGACTCTAATGCGATTTTTACCTTTTCTACGGTAAGCTTGCCTTCACCAACGGCAAGAATAGTACCAACAAGCAATCTAACCATACTGTATAAAAAACCCTTACCCTTAACGTAAAAATACACCTCGTCCTTTTTGCGCATTATATCTATAGAAATAACCTTGCGTATAAAATTTTCTGCATCACTGCCCGATAAACAAAACGCCTTAAAGTTATGCTCACCAATAAATAAGCTTGCGCATTCCTTCATTTTTTCTATATTTAAAACTGACGGATAATGACAGTAGAACCCCTCCCTTAATGGGCTGGATATCGGCGAGGTATAACATTTGTATAAGTAGGTTTTGCTTTTTACGTTATACCTTGCGTGAAATCTTTCAGAAACCTCTTTTATGGAAGTTATTCTAATATCTGAAGGCAATATTTTATTAACGTTATGAAGTAAATTTTTTAAAGATATATCTTTACCCTGTAAATCAAAATGCGCGCTTTGCTTAATAGCGTGCACGCCGGCATCCGTTCTTCCGCTTGCAACAATTTTGATTTCTTGCCCGATTGCTTGAGCAAAAGCCCTTTCTATTTCATAGCACAAGGTTTTTTGCTCACCGTTCTTTTGCCAACCAAGATAGGCTGTGCCGTTATATTCAATAGTAATAAAAGCTCTCATTTTCTGCCGGTGTGTTTTAATACGTATTCTCTGCTTTGATTTGCAAGTTCACTTTTAAAATACTCTATTTTTGCCTTAATTTTCTTAGAAACAACAAAGAACCATAGGAAAAACCAAATGATAAATAGAACTGCAAGCACCGTAAATATAATTGCTTTTGCATCAAATTCTTTAATTAAAAGTGCGTTTGCAAAATATATTGCGCCAATTAAAACAAAGCAAATGGTGCAAAAAATGGTTGAAAACCTAATTGGCTTTATCATTTCGTTATAAACTGAAAGCTTTTTTGCATAATAAGCGCGCTCACCCATTTGTTGGCGCTTTTTATTTGCCTTTTGATTTATAACCTTTTTATCTACGTTTTTAAATTCATCCCTAATCATGAATCTTTCTCCTGAAGTAAAATTTTATTTAAGAAACGGCCCGTATGACTGCCTTCAACCGTGGCAACCTCTTCAGGTGTTCCGCACGCCACCACTCTACCGCCTCTATCACCGCCTTCCGGTCCAAGATCAACAACGTAATCGGCAACCTTAATAACGTCAAGGTTATGTTCTATAACTATTATCGTATTTCCGCTTTCACGCAGTTTATAGAGTATTTTTATAAGTTTATCTACGTCATAAGTGGATAAGCCTGTGGTGGGCTCATCTAAAATATAAATAGTTTTTCCCGTTGAACGCTTAGATAGCTCTGTTGCAAGCTTAACCCTTTGAGCCTCACCACCGGATAAAGTGGTTGCAGGCTGACCTAGTTTTATATAACCTAAACCAACGTCTTGCAAGCATTTAATCTTGGAATATATTCTTGGGAAGTTTTCAAAAAATGGAACTGCTTCATCAACCGTCATTTCTAAAACGTCACCAATATTCTTTCCCTTATACTTAACCGCTAACGTTTCACGGTTATACCTTGCACCCTTACAAACCTCACAGGGAACGTATACGTTAGGAAGGAAGTGCATTGCGATTTCTATAATACCGTCACCGTTACAGTTTTCACATCTACCGCCGGATACGTTAAATGAAAATCTGCCTGCATTAAATCCGCGCTCCTTTGCATCGGGGGTTTGGGCAAACAATTCACGAATAGGGGTAAATGCACCGGTGTAGGTTGCAGGGTTACTTCTTGGGGTTCTTCCTATTGGCGATTGGTCTATTGCAATTACCTTGTCGAAATATTCCATTCCAAGAATTTCCTGATAATTACCCTCTCTTACCTTTGCGCCGTTAAGCTTGTTTGCAAGTGCAGGATATAAAATTTCATTAACCAACGAACTCTTACCGCTACCTGAAACACCCGTTACAACAGTTAAAAGACCTGCAGGGAATGATATTTTTTCATTCTTTAAGTTGTTTTGCTTTGCGCCAACCACCTCTAACCATTTTTCGCCAACGGGATTTCTTAAAAGTGGAACGTCTATTTTTCTTCTACCCGATAAAAAGTCACCGGTAATGGAACGGGGCTCATTCATAACGTCCTCTAAAGTACCGCTAACGACTATTTCACCGCCGTGAGAGCCTGCTTTAGGCCCAATGTCTACAATGTAATCCGCACTGCGAATGGTATCTTCATCGTGCTCAACTACTATTAACGTATTGCCGATATCGCACAAATATCTTAACGTGGCAAGCAGTTTTTCGTTATCACGTTGATGCAAACCTATGCTAGGCTCGACTAAAATGTATAAAACGCCGGTAAGACCGCTTCCTATTTGAGTTGCCAGTCTTATTCTTTGCGCTTCACCGCCCGATAGCGTTCCAGACATTCTTGAAAGTGCAAGATAATCTAAGCCTACGTTCTTTAAAAAGTTTAATCTTGCCTTTATTTCCTTTAAAATAGGCTCTGCAATTTTGCTTTGTGTTGAATCTAACTGCAGATTTTCAATAAATTCATAAAGTTTTTCAATAGATAATTCACACGCTTGATGAATATTTATTCCGCCAACGGTAACTGCTAATGCTTCCTTTTTAAGTCTAGTTCCGCCACAGGTAGAACAGGGCTTTTGAACCATATATCTTTCAATTTCAGATTTCGTATAATCGCTGGTGGTCTCGCGATATCTTCTTTCCAAATTAGGAATTACACCCTCAAAAGATGCAGTGTAACTACCCTTAAAAGTTCTAGTATCATAGCTCATCTGTATTTTTTCGCCGTTATTGCCGTAAAGTAAAATATTTAAAATATCCTTAGGCAAATCCTTTATAGGCGTGTGCATATCAAAACCGTAATGCTTTGAGAGTGCGTTAAAATACATTTGAGTCATTTTACTGCTATCTAAATTCCAACCGGAAATACATAGTGCGCCTTCTGCTAAAGATCTATTTACGTCACCTAAAATCTTGCTTTCATCAATTTCATTTCTAAAGCCTATACCCTTACACTCTTCACAAGCACCGTAAGGATTGTTAAATGAGAAAAATCTGGGCTCTAATTCTTCTATACTAACACCGCAATCGGGGCAAGCATATTTTGTTGAAAACAGAGTTTCTTCATCACCGTTTTTAATTAAAACCAAACCGTTAGCAAGCTTGATACAACTTTCCAAACTGTCTGAAAGTCTTTTTTGTATGCCATCTTTAACGATAAGTCGGTCTACGACGATATTTATTGTGTGCTTAACGTTTTTATCAAGCTTAATCTCTTCTTCTAAATCATACAAAGAGCCGTCTACTTCAACCCTTACAAATCCACTTTTTTTATAGGATTCAAGTTCCTTTTTAAACTCACCCTTTCTACCGCGAACAACGGGTGCACAAACGTGAATTCTTGCACCCTCACCCATAAGCATAACCTTATCGCATATTTCATCTACCGTTTGCCTTGCAATTTCCTTTCCGCATATAGGACAGTGGGGAACGCCTACTCTTGCATAAAGCAATCTAAAGTAATCGTAAATCTCGGTAACCGTTCCAACCGTTGAACGTGGGTTGTTATGGGTTGTTTTTTGGTCAATTGAAATTGCGGGCGATAAGCCTTCTATTTTTTCAACGTCAGGCTTTTGCATCTGCCCTAAAAACATTCTGGCATAACTTGATAAACTTTCTACGTAGCGCCTTTGACCTTCTGCAAATATGGTATCGAATGCCAAGGTTGACTTACCGCTACCCGAAACACCGGTAAAAACAACCAGTTTATCGCGTGGGATTGTTAAACTAACGTCCTTTAAATTATTCTCTTTTGCTCCTATTATTTTAATAAAATTCTGCATATTTTTTAACCGTTTCGCATCCTTAACTTCAATTTTGCAATCGTATCGCGTATTTCAATACATTTTTCAAAATCTAAATTGTTTTGCGCTATCTTCATCAATGCTTTTAGTTTTTCTATTTCTTCAGGAATATCTTCCCTCTTAACCTCTTTAGTTCTATCAACCTTCTTTGTGATTTCAAGACTATTAACAATGGGTTTAACAATGGTTTTAGGGGTTATTCCGTGAGCTTTGTTGTATTCATCCTGTATTTCTCTACGCCTATTTGTTTCATCGATAGCGCGCTTCATACTGCCGGTTATGCTATCTGCATACATAATAACCCTACCTTCGCTATTACGCGCAGTTCTGCCTATCGTTTGTATTAAAGAGAAGTCGGAGGCCAAGCGGTCTTAGGAAGACAATTTCATCACACAACTCCTTGGCTCACAGAACGACATGGCT
>JAZSMG010000032.1:0-10869 GCA_045535775.1 Christensenellaceae bacterium
AGCCCGATAAAAGTAGGCAGTATTCCGAAAGGAAGAAGGTTCGCATTAAATTGCGATAGCTGTACTAAAGGGCAAAGCCCTATAAAATTTTAAAGGAGGAATTAATTATGCCAAGAAGAGGAGGCGTCCCCAAAAGAGACGTGTTACCCGATCCTATCTACGGCAGCACTGTGGTTACCAAGCTTATTAACCAAGTAATGCAAGATGGTAAAAAGGGTACAGCGCAAAGTATTGTTTACGATGCGTTCGAAATTATGAAAGAAAAACTAGGTCAGGAACCCATGGATATATTCAATCAAGCTCTTGAAAACGTTAAGCCCTTACTAGAAGTTAAGGCAAGACGTGTAGGTGGCTCTAACTACCAAGTTCCTATCGAAATCAGACCTGAAAGAAGACAAACTCTTGCTATCCGTTGGATTGTTTCATATGCAAGAAACAGAAGCGACAGAGATATGTGCTCAAGATTAGCTAACGAGCTTATCGATGCTTACAATGGTGTTGGCGGAGCTGTTAAGAAGAAAGATGACGTTCATAGAATGGCTGAAGCTAATAAGGCTTTCGCTCATTTCCGTTGGTAATAGGAGTTTGTTGAATGCCAAGAGAATTTGATTTAAAGAATACACGTAATATTGGTATAATGGCACATATCGATGCCGGCAAAACCACTACTACCGAAAGAATTCTTTTCTACACGGGAAAAACACATAAACTTGGTGAAACACACGACGGTTCTGCTACTATGGACTTCATGGTTCAAGAGCAGGAAAGAGGTATTACCATTGCAAGTGCTTGTACCACTTGTGAATGGAAGGGCACTCGTATCAACGTTATTGATACCCCCGGCCACGTTGACTTTACCGTAGAAGTAGAACGTTCACTTCGCGTATTAGACGGAGCTGTTGCTACTTTCTGTGCAAAGGGCGGCGTAGAGCCACAAAGTGAAACTGTTTGGCGTCAAGCTGATAAGTATCACGTTCCCCGTATTGCGTACATCAATAAGATGGATATTAACGGCGCTAACTATTTTGGTGCTATCCAAATGATGAAGGATAGACTTCATACTAACGCCGTTCCCGTAACAATTCCTATCGGTAAGGAAGATGAATTCAAAGGTATTATTGACCTTGTTGAAAATAACGCAATCATTTATAAAGATGACTTAGGTAAGGATTTTGAAATTGTTGAAATCCCTGCTGAGTATAAAGATGAAGCTGAACTTTACAGAACTCAGCTTATCGAAGTTGCTGCTGAAACGGATGACGATTTAATGACTAAGTACCTTGAAGGTGAAGAACTTACCATCGAGGAAATCAAGAAAGGTCTTCGTACTGCAACTCTTGCAATGACCGCAACCCCCGTATTCTGCGGTTCAAGCTACCGTAATAAAGGTGTTCAACACTTGCTTGATGCTATCGTTGAATACTTACCCAGCCCCTTAGACGTTCATAACGTTCAAGGTGTTAACAGAAAGGGTGAAGAAGAAGAAAGACCTACCTCAGACGATGCGCCTTTTTCAGGTCTTGCATTCAAGATCGTTGCAGACCCATTCGTTGGTAAGCTTGCATTCTTCAGAGTATATTCCGGTAAGCTAACCTCCGGTTCTTACGTATATAACAGTACTAAGGGCAAGAAGGAAAGAGTTGGACGTCTAGTTCGTATGCACGCTAACCACAGAGCAGAAATAGACGAAATTTATGCAGGTGACATTTGTGCTATCGTAGGTTTAAAGGAAACCACCACCGGTGATACCCTTTGCGTAGAAAGCGCACCTATTATTCTTGAACAAATGGAATTCCCTGAACCCGTTATCAGAGTTGCTATTGAACCTAAGACCAAAGCCGGTCAGGAAAAGATGACGCTTGCTCTTATTAAGCTTGCGGAAGAAGATCCTACCTTCAAGACTTATACTGATAAAGAAACCGGTCAAACCATTATCGCCGGTATGGGCGAGCTTCACCTTGAAATTATCGTAGACAGATTACTTCGTGAATTCAAAGTTGAAGCAACCGTTGGTAAACCTCAAGTTGCTTACAGAGAAACCTTCCGTAAAGCAGTTGAGTGTGAAGGCGTTTACAAACGTCAATCAGGCGGTAAAGGTCAATACGGTCACTGTAAGGTTAGACTTGAACCTCTTGAACCCGGTAGCGGATTCCAATTCGAAGACGTTACTGTTGGCGGTAGCATTCCTAAGGAATATATCGAACCCGTTCGTAAGGGTATTGAAGAGGCTGCTAAGAACGGTATCGTTGCAGGTTACGAAGTCGTTGACTTTAAGGCAACCGTTTACGACGGTAGCTACCACGAAGTTGACTCTTCAGAAATCGCCTTCAAGATTGCCGGTTCTATGGCTTTCAAGGATGGCGCATCTAAGGCTAACCCCGTTATCTTAGAACCCGTTATGAAGGTTGAAGTTGTTCTTCCTGACGATTACTTCGGTGACGTTATGGGTAACGTAACTGCTCGTCGCGGTAACATTACCGGAACGGATGACAGAAACGGCTCTAAGATTATTAATGCGGACATTCCTTTAAGTGAAATGTTCGGTTACGCAACCGACCTTCGTTCTAGAACTCAAGGTAGAGGTAACTACTCTATGCAGTTTGACCACTACGCTCAAGTTCCCAAGAGTGTTGCTGAAAAGATTATCGGCGAACGCGGAAGCAAGAACGACTAATTAAGAAATAACGCTGTAAAAGCGTAAAAAAAATAAAAAAAATAAAAAAAATAAAAAAAATATTAAAAACAAACAAATTTTGGAGGAAACACAATTATGGCAAAGGCTAAATTTGACAGAAGTAAAGTGCACGTAAACGTAGGTACTATCGGCCACGTTGACCACGGTAAAACCACTTTAACTGCTGCTATCACTATGGTTATGGCTTGTAAGGGTAACGCTGCAAAGATGAAATATGATGAAATCGATAAGGCTCCCGAAGAAAAGGCAAGAGGTATAACCATTAACACCGCTCACGTTGAATACCAAACCGACAAACGTCACTATGCACACGTTGACTGCCCCGGCCACGCTGACTACGTTAAGAACATGATTACCGGTGCTGCTCAAATGGACGGCGCTATCCTAGTAGTTGCTGCAACCGACGGTCCCATGCCTCAAACTCGTGAACACATCCTTCTTGCTCGTCAGGTAGGTGTTCCTTACATCACCGTTTTCCTAAACAAGTGTGACCAAGTTGACGACGAAGAATTATTAATGCTAGTTGAAGAAGAAATTAGAGATATTCTTAACGAATACGGCTTCCCCGGCGACAAGACTCCTATTATTCAAGGTTCAGCTCTTAAGGCTCTTGAAAAGGCATCTTCTGGCGCACCCAACGAAGAAGTTCTTGCAGCTCCCGAATGTCAATGCATTATCCAACTTATGGATGCTATTGACTCTTACATTCCTGATCCTAAGCGTGAAGAAGATAAGCCCTTCCTACTTCCTGTAGAAGACGTATTCACCATTTCTGGTCGTGGTACCGTTGCTACCGGTCGTCTTGAAAGAGGTGTTGCTCACGTTGGTGATCCCGCTGAAATCGTTGGTCTTAAGGAAGAAAAAACCAATACCATTATTACCGGTCTTGAAATGTTCCGTAAACTTCTTGACGAAGCTCAAGCAGGTGACAACGTAGGTGCATTACTTCGTGGTATCGATAGAAAGAGCATCGAAAGAGGACAAGTTATCGCTAAACCCGGTACCATCCATCCTCATACCGAATTCACCGCTCAAATCTACGTTTTAACTAAGGAAGAAGGTGGTCGTCACACTCCTTTCTTCAACAACTACAGACCTCAGTTCTACTTCAGAACTACCGACGTTACCGGTTCTATCAGCCTTCCTGAAGGCGTAGAAATGGTTATGCCTGGTGACCACGTTACCATTAGCGTTAAGTTAATCACTCCTATCGCTATTGAAGAAGGTCTTCGTTTCGCTATCCGTGAAGGTGGCAGAACCGTTGGTTCAGGCGCAGTTGCTACTATCGTTAAATAATTTTAGTAGAATATAACAAAAAAACGATTGCTTTATGCAGTCGTTTTTTTATGCTCAAAAACAGCTTTACTATTTTAAAAGATTGGCTTTTTTATGTGTCCAAAACAGTTTTGATATTTTTAAAGCCTGAAGTTTTTTTTGCGATTAAAGCATTCAAATAAGCGGTTTGGTTTTAAAATTGTGTGCTTATATAAAAACTTTAAAGTGCCATTAATCGCGCTATAGTGGCACTTTTGAGTTAAAATCGCTTTATATGGTAAAAAAATAGCGATATTTATTAAAATTTGCAAAATAAAAAGGCTATAACGTGAGTTAATCGCGCTATAGCCCTTTTTTATTTGGTTTTATTATTCAATATTCGTTACGTTATTTAAAGCAACGTAATAATAGAATGATTTAGCATAGAAGTGTGAGTCTTTTAAGTAACTGCTATTTTTATCGCTTGTGTTAAATCTTTGATTTGAAGCGATATGACAGTTTGAAATAAAACCACTGTTAACACCTGCAATTCCGCCGTGATAGTAGATTGTTTTTGCAGTTGCATAGCCGTACTTGTTGGCAACTGAAAGGTTGTATCTATTTGTATTTACGGTATACTGAGCGGTAGTTGAGCAGTTAGAGCATTCGCCACGGTTTTCACCAATAATTCCGCCAAAAACGGTTGTAATAACGCTTTCTAGCAGTGTGTTTTTGTGTAAACTTGGACCAAGTGAGCCAAGTAGTGCATTTAGTTGCCATTTAACGTTGCAAACCACAGAGTTTTCAGCTGTAATTGTAATTTCTGAGTTAGAAGAGCAGTTTATAATAACACCACCGGTAAGGTTAATACCAACTAAATCACCGTACGTTGCATTTAAAAGCAGGTTGGATTTATCGTATTTATCGCTTTCTATGCTTGCGAAAACGTATAAATTATTATTACCTGTTGCTTTGCAGTCAATTACGTAACCTGCGTTGTAAGCGGTAATTCCACCAAAAACGAAGGTACTTGATGAATTAGCGGAAGTAATTGAATCTTGAGCAATAACGTTTAAACCGGAAACGGTAAGGTTTGTAATAATACCGGTATTGTAACCAAACACGCCTGCAGTAGCGGAATATGAAGTTCCGCTAAATGAAATAGTGTAGCCGTTGCCATCAAAATAACCGCCGAAAGGTAATTCGCTATTTCCCAAGGGTATCCACTCAGCAGGAAGTTGAACGTTCTTAGTTAGCCTGTAAATTCCGCGTAAGTTATTGTTAATTGCAAGCATGCCTTCCACGCTGTCAATTTCAACAACTGCTTTTTCGTTATATTTGCCGAATAAATCGCCACAAACGTCGCAAAGGTAATCCTCGTTTAAGTCAGTGTGTCCTGTTGCGGGGATAATAACATCGTATTCTTCAATGAAGCAAACCGTACAAATTCTATTACATAAGCCAGTTTCAGTACAGGTTGCACTACTTGTAATGGTAACGTTATAGAAGTGAGGAGCGATTTCATTGCGCTCTTCTAAAATATCATCGCAGTCCGCGCATGAAATTTGTTCGGTATAGCCAACCTCTTCACAGTTTTGAATTACTGGTGGTGTGCGCACGGGGGTGTGTCCTGTGGCAGGAATAGAAATGATAACGTTTTGCTTGCAAACTGCGCAATAATGTATCTCATAGCCCTCTTCCGTGCAGGTGGGTGCATTTGCTTCAATAAGAGCGCCTAAAGAGTGTCCTGTTGCATCTATTATTTGGGTTGTTATCCAATTGTCGCAACGAACGCAGTAAGAAATAATACGACCGCTTGTTTCACAGGTTGCAGGTATTTCTTCAATTTCCATAAACTCGTGACCGTCACTAAATATAACGTCCTTAATAAAGAATCTACTGCAGTCCGTACAATGGTAAACTGTATAGCCGAATTCCGTACAAGTGGGTTCAATAACCGTTGCTTCGTAATGGTGGTTGATTGCCGTTTCCCATTCTAAAATTGGGGGCTCTGTTAGTAAGAAAATCCAACCTTGGTTATTCCAATACATAGTGTCAATAAGGAATTCTTCAGACCATAACTCTTTGTAGCTTATACCTAAAATATTACTGTGTTCACCTGTGTTAGAGTGGTAATTTCCGCTAACGATCATGGGGGAATCTAAATCAAAATAGCACTTTAAGGTTACGCCTTCAGTTCTACCTGCAAAATGCCCACAGGTGCTTCCTGCAACGGTGTTAACTACTGCAGAGGTAAAGCATTTTTGGGTGCTACCCGTGCTAGTGTTAAAGCCAACGAATCCGCCTATTACCGCTGGGGTTGATGAGGTTACGCTTCCTAACGAATAACAGTTTTGAATAATTTTTTCATTTGTAGCAACAAATCCGCCTGCAATTCCGTTGTGTGAGTTAAGTATAATAGATGAGGATGAGTAACAGTTTATAACTTCGGATGAGTTATAACCAACAAGCCCACCGATTTTTGTTTCATTAGAAAAGTCACCTTTAATAGATTGAGCGGTGAAAGAGTTGCTAATTTTACCATTTCCGACGTTTTCGCCCACTAAACCACCAATATTAAGGAAGGTGCGCGAGCTAACGTCTAATTCGTTTTTAGCATAACCGTATACTGTTGAGTTTGAAAAACTTTCGAAACAATTGCCATGATTTTGACCAATTAGTCCGCCTATTTTAGAATATGAGTGAACTATTCTATCTGGGGTATTACTACCATATAAATAGCCGAAAGAATGGGTGAAAACAGTAAAATCAGCATTTTGATAAGAAGATTTTTCAACTGTTCCATAGTTAACGGCAACTAATCCACCGGAGTAAAAATCTGTATATATACATTGTTCTGAGCCGGCAAATTCACCCGAATAACGGTTGGTAATACTGATAGATGCGCTAACGTGGTTAGAACAATTAATTAAAGAGCCGTTATTTATTGCTACAAAACAACCAAAATATGCATTTGCTCCGTAAATGGTATATTCACCATAAAAGCCGGGATAAACGTTAACGGAATATACCATTTTTATAACTCCGTTTTTTAGGGTGCAATTATAAATTTGCCCATTGTTTACGCCTGCAATAATACCCATGTTGATGGCGCCGTTTGCGCTTGCGTTGAAGGTGAAATCAACAAAGGTTAAATTTTGAATTGTTCCGTTATTTATTTTTATAAAACCGTAGTTTCCTGTTATTGAAGAAGCGCTTAAAGCAAAGTCCTTAACTTTATAACCCATACCGTCAAGCGTTCCGTTGAAGGTGTTAATGGGGTTTAAAACTGCGCCTTCAAGAGCAATATCTTGGGTTAGATAATAATTGCCTGAAGGGTTATTTGCTATTGCTAAAAAGTCGCTTGCAGTTGAAATGGGAATAGCGGTTATCCACTTAGCATAAACGTCAACGTTTGCCTTGATAATCGTGCTATTGGTGTACTTTTGTGAAAAATCAGGTGTAAACCAACCAACAAAGGTCGCGTTATCTTTTGTGGGAATTGAATCTTCTTTAAAGGTTTCGCCATAAGGAACGGTTAGCGTTTGAGGCTCGCTTTATCACCTAAGTGGTAGGTTATATTGCATAGTACAGTTTCCCAGCGTGCAAACAGCATTCTGTTAACGTAAATGGGATATCCTTCAACTGAATTGCCCTTTTCATCGGTGTAGCGCTCGCCTGACTCACCAGTGTTGCTAAACCAACCCAAGAATGTTTTTCCTTCACATGAAAGGGTGGGTAGGGTATAGCTTTCTTTGTAAGAAACGGTTACTTGAGTTTCTGTTAATTCGCCGTATAAGCTATTTAAGGTAATAACGTATTTATTTGGCGTCCACTTAGCGTAAAGATTGATATTTCCACCGGTTTGTGTTTCAATAACTGAAACATCCTCACCCTGTTCGTTTGCCCAACCGTTAAAAGTAAATCCTTTGTGTTGTACGTTTGCAAGGTAAATCTCTTCACTTTTAATTGTGTAAGAATGGGTAAGCCCAGAAAGGTCTGCACCATGTGTGTTGCTGTAAGTAATAGTGTAAACGGTTAAGTGCCAAGAAGGTGTAAGTGTTAAATCACCGTTACTACCTTTTGTTATAGCCGTTAATTTGCTTCCGTTTTGGTCAATCCAACCGTCAAATGTATGGCCGTGTTTGGTTGGGAAATTAAAGATAAATTCATCCTCAACCGTATAAGTAGTGGGGTTTTCTAAGGCGGGTTGACCATCTATAATATAAGATATATTATATTTAGTAGGTGCAAAGCGTGCGGTTAAATTTAGATTTCCGTAGCTTCCCGTTTTTATGCTTTCAAGTTTTTCACCATCATCGTTAAACCAACCTGTAAAGTCGTAATAATCGACTTCTAGGGGCACTAATTCGATTTCTGGGGTTTCACAGTTGTACTCTTTAACAAAGGAAGAAGAGTCTAATTCAAATGGGCTTGAATAGGTAATGGTGTAATCTATCGGCGACCACTTTGCATATAAATTTATTTCACCGGAAGAGTTTTTAGATACGTACTCTACTTTGTTGCCTTCGCCATCATACCAACCAATAAAATTGTTGCAAACGGAGTTTGCAGTTGGAATATTGAATAATTCAGTTTCGTACGTATATGTTTGCGGTAAAGAAGAAAGAGGTGCATCCTTTAGGTTGTGATAATTTATTGGGTATTTTATTAAAGTGTATTGCGGTGTGAGCTTTAAATTACCAAAGCTTCCCGTTTTTACCGTTTGTATAATATTTCTTCCCGTTTCCGTTTCTCTTTCCCAACCGTAAAATTCATAATGCTCTTTTTCATAAACGGGCAGTGTAAACGTTGGGGTTTCAATAGTGTATTCGCTAGGGTAATCCTTCATTATTGCAGGTGGAACGTGAAGGTATGTTATCGTGTACGTTACGGGTGTCCATTTGGGGTATAAAACTAGATTTTCGTAACAACCACCTGTATTTTCTATTTTTCTATCCGATTGATCATACCATCCGTCGAAGGTGTAGTGATCACGCGAAATAGAGCGAATAACCAATTTCTTTTCTACGTTATAGGTTGTTGGGTGATTGGTTAAGTTATAATCTTCTGCGTTTAAGTAGGTAATAGTATAGTTTGCAAGAGTAAAGTAAGGGGTAAAAGTAATATCTCCACCGCTACCTGTAGGTATTTTTTCGGTTATTGTTCCAAAATCGTCAAGCCAACCTTTAAAATGATAGCCTTTTTTAGTAGGTGTGGGTAAAACGATATCCTCACTTTCAGTGGTGTATTTATAGGTTAACGCAGAGGTGTCAATTTCGATATCCCTTAAATCTCTATAGGTAATGGTATATTCAATTGCCTCCCATTTTGCCGTCAATGTTAAATTAGTGGGGTTAGTAGTGCTTGTGTAACCAATAGAACGGTCTTCACTATTATACCAACCTAAAAATTTGTAGTATTTGCGAGCAATATTGGGAATAGCAACGGATTGTTCCGCCGTGTAAGTAGCGGGTAAATCGCTTATATTTGCGCCCAAGGTGTTTGAATAAGTTATATTAAATGATATAGCCTCCCACTTTGCGTAAAGAAGTAGATTTCCACCTTTGGCTGTGTCTATTTCATAAATGCGGTTATTATTGCCGTCATACCAACCAAGGAAATTGTAAAACGGCTTACTGTCATTCTTTAACGTAAAAGTAGTGTCTTCCACCGTATAACTTGATTTGTTTAATCCGGAAATCATTGTATCCCTATAGGTTATATAATAGGTTGTGGGCTTAATTTTAGCAGTTAAATTCAAATCTCCATGCCTATTAGCAACAAGATAAACCTTTTTTCCTTCATCATCATACCAACCGCTAAAGTTGTAATGATCTATATTAAGATCGGCTAAATAAAATTTGCTTTCAACGTTATAACTGGTGGGGTAAGAGCTTAAGTCTTGCTCTTTGGTGTTGTTATAGGTTATTCTGTATTCAATAGGGGTAAAGTTTGCTGAAAGCTTTAAGTTTCCGTGGGAGCCGGTTGAAATTGTTGTTATAGGATTGCCGTTTTCATCCATCCAACCGTTAAAAACGTAATAGTCAATACTTAAGTTTGGTAACGTAATGCTTGCAGATTCAATAGTGTAAGAGCTTGGCAAATTGCTTACGTCCGCTCCTTTTAGGTTAAGATATTCAATAGTGAAATTTTTGGGTTGCCATTTTGCTTCAACGTTAATATCACTTGCGGTATCGGTTGGAATAATAGTTATCTTGCGGTTTTCAATAAACCAACCTAAAAAATCGTAATAATCACTTTGTGCGTCTTGTAAAACAATATTATTGTCTTCAATAATGTAGGTCGTGGGGTTGGGATTGATTGCACCAACAACACCGGTATATTCTATATTGTAAGTAATGGGGGTAAATACTGCGTTCACCGTAATATTGGCAGGTGAAAGAGTGAAGTCTTCCCATTTTGCCGTGTATCCCTTTTGCGCCGTTGGAAGATTTGGTTCTTGCCACGTTTTGTTTTCTGCGTTAAAGGTTTGCGTATGAACGGTTTCACCGTTTACTTTATAGGTGGCAGTGTAATTCGTGGGTTGCCAACCTGCGTAAAGGGTAACGTCCTCTTTTAATTGTGTGTTAACTGCGGTTGTTTTTTGGGTACAATCAGCGTCTAAATACCACCCCGTGAAGGTATACCAGTCGGTGTTATTTAGTGGCGTTAAGGTGATTTCCGCTTTTTTGTTAAAAGATGTTGGGTTGTCGTTTTGCACATCGTAAACGGTATTATAGCTAATAGTGTAGTTTTTAGGTGTAAAAATAAAATAGCCGGCTATACTCGTTGCTATAACTATTGCTATTATTATTAACGTGACTTTTAATTGCTTCATCTATATTGCCTCGTTGTTAATTGCTAAATATGTTTAAATAATTAAATTTTAATTTAATTATACTATTTTTAAGACTGTT
>JAZSMG010000148.1:0-5172 GCA_045535775.1 Christensenellaceae bacterium
TTATTGAAGGTGAATCTAAAGGCGATTTTGTGCTACAATACGATTTCACACCGTGGTCACCTGAAAACCCAAAACTATACGATATTGAAGTTGTTTGCGGTGAAGATAAAGTTAAATCCTACTTTGCAATGCGTTCATTTGGTATTGTGGAAGATAAATTTGGCAAAAAGAGGCTTGCTTTAAACGGAAAATCATATTTTTTTAGCGGATTATTAGATCAAGGTTATTGGTCGGATGGTTTATTGACGTATCCTTCAGATAAGGCGATTTATGATGAGCTTGTACTTTTAAAGCAAATGGGCTTTAATACCTTGCGTAAGCATATAAAAATTGAGCCAATGCGCTGGTATTATTACTGTGATAAACTTGGGTTCGTTGTTTGGCAAGACTTTGTAAACGGCGGTGGGGAATATAAATTTAATCACATTGCAACATTCCCATTTCTTGGTTTTAAGCATAGAGATGATGATTATGCTTATTTTGCTCGTGAAGATGAAAAAGGTAGAAAGGCTTTTGTTAACGAATGGCAGGAAACGATTACCCAGCTTAAAAATTGCGTTTGCATATCAATGTGGACTATATTTAATGAAGGTTGGGGGCAGTTTGATAGTGCAAAAATGCAAGAAGCTGTTAAAATTGTGGATCAGTCGAGGGTTATTGAAAGTATAAGCGGTTGGCATGATTACAAAAATCAATGTGAAATAAAAAGTTTGCACACATATTACACGAAACTTAAAGTTCCCAAAGATACACGCCCTGTGACGTTGAGCGAATTTGGCGGTTATTCATTGAAGGTAAGCGGTCACGTTTATGACGAAAAGAAGTTTTTTGGTTATAAAAAATTTAAATCACAAGAAAAATTTGTGCTAGCTCTTAAAAAGTTGTATATGGAAAAGCTTTTACCGTTAATCGCTCAAGGCCTGTCAGGTGCAATTTACACACAGGTTTCTGACGTTGAAGAGGAAATTAACGGACTTGTAACCTATGATAGAAAGGTTGTTAAAATAACGCCTAATGAAATGAAAGCCCTTAACGAAGCACTTTATACTGAGGCTAATAAGGTAGTTGAATAGAAAAAAGAAACTCGCTTTACGGTTGTTTTTTCCGATGGCGAGTTTTTTATTGCTATTTTTGGTATTAAATAGTAAAAAATAAATAAATATTATATGAAGGTAATTTTATGAATAAACTGTTAAATACTTTAAAAATTACTTGTTCTGTAATAGGTGGTGTTATTGGCGCGGGATTTATAAGTGGGCGTGAAATAATGACCTTTTTTTATGGCTACAACAAATTTTATTGTTCAATCATTCTTTTTGTTATATTTTTTCTTCTAATTTATTTGATTTTGCGTTTAAAAAGTAGTTCGTTGCTATATATCATAAAAAGAAGCAACGTAATAATTTTGCTGTTTAATATTTTAATTATGGCATCCATGCTTGCGGCAACCGATAGCTTGGTTGAAAGCCTTTTTGGTATTTCAAAAAATATTCCAATATTTTCAATTGGTTTGTTATTGCTTTCTACTTTGTGTTGTTTGGGGGGATTTTCAAGCCTTGCAAAGGTTAATTTGGTGATTATCCCAGTTCTAATCTTGATTTTTTTTAGCGCGATATTTATTATTCCAGCGAATGGTGAGAATTACGATACGGCAAACTCAAATTTTTATAGTTGTTTATCTTATAGTTGCTTGAATATATTTTTAGTTCAACCATTTTTGTTAAAAATAAAAGAAGAAAGAAGTGATTTTTCGCCATTAGGTGTAGCTTTTCTTTCCTCTTTGATATTGGTTTTAGCTATTTTTGCTTTTTTAGGCGTTCTATCAGAAGATTGCATTTCTTGTGATATTCCTTTAATTTTATTAGCTAAAAACAACCTGTATTTGTATTATTTGCTTTCTTTAATTATTTTTATTGGAATATTTACTACCTTAACGGCTGTTCAATATCCCTTTTACGGAATAATAAAAGGGGGTAGCGCTTCTTTATTAATTGTTGTAAGCATAGTAGGGTTTGCGATTTCAAGAATTGGATTCTATCATATAGTTGATAAGTTATATCCAACAATGTCAGTGCTTGCAATTGTGTATTATCTTATTCTTATTGCCATTTCGTTATTTTTTTCTCTAAAAGGGCAACACTTGCATACATTAACCCGGCGAGAAGGCACAAAATTACGGTACTAGCCATAACTAAATCAAGCTTTAGTACTTGACCGCCGTAAACAATTAGATAACCAAGCCCTTGTTTTGATACAATGTATTCACCCATTATTGAACCTATCCAACTTAACCCCACGTTCACTTTTAAAGTTGAAATTAGCGTTGGAATCGAATTTGGTACAATTAACTTGCATAAAATCTGCATTTTATTTGCACCCATAGACTTAAGTAAAAATATTTTGCCGGTATCGGTTTGCAAAAAGCCTGTTAACATATTTATAATTGTTACGATAATCGTTACTAAGACCGTCATAACAACGATAGATTTTACACCTGCGCCAAAAGCAATAATGATTACAGGTCCAAGCGCTATTTTAGGTAGTGCGTTTAGAATTACAACGTAAGGCTCAAGGATGCTTCTTAACCGCTGCGATAGCCATAAAGGCACGGCAATTACCGTGCCGATTACAGTGGCTATTACAAAACCAATTAAAGTTTCATACAGTGTTGTGATAATGTGTTTAAATAAATCACCGTTGTTAAACAATTCCTGTATTGTTTTTGCAATGCGTGAAGGGGATGAAAATAGAAACGGGTCTATTATTTGTTTGAACGCAAGCACTTCCCACAGTAAAATGAAAGCAACTAAAATAAATATTCTAAAGCTCCACACTAAAAAAGCGTTCGTTTTTAATTTTTTTAAATATAATTTTCGTGCTAATGAAATGTTTTGATTGTTTTTCATTTGTGTAACTCCTCCCAGATTTTTTCAAAGAGTGGTGCAAAATTTTTTTCTTCACGCCGTTTTAAAGGTGGTAAATTTTTATTAAGATTTATTTCATGGGTATTTAGAATTGATGCAGGCCTTTCAGTTAAAACTATTATTTTGTCCGCAACAGAGATAGCTTCAGAAATATCGTGAGTAACTAAAATGGCGGTTTTATTTTCTCCTTTAATAATACTGTAAACGTCATCGCAAACAGAAAGCCTCGTTTGGTAGTCTAAGGCAGAAAAGGGTTCATCTAATAGCAGTAAATCGGGTGAAAAAGAAAGTGTTCGTATAAGGGCAACTCTTTGCCTCATACCGCCAGAAAGTTGATTAGGGTATGAATTTCTAAAATTTTCTAAACCGTATTTTTTTAATAATGACCTTACTTTTAAAAGGTTTTTATCGTTTAATGCTTTTTTAATTTTTAAAGGCAATAAGGTATTTTGCTCTATTGTAAGCCAAGGAAAAAGCTCGTCCTTTTGCAACATATATCCAATAAAAGAGGTGCTCTTTTTGGATTGTGTTTGACTGTAAAAATTTATATTTCCTTCATAGGGAATAAGGTTTGCAATTGCGGAAAGAATGCTGGTTTTACCACATCCGGACCTTCCTATAATAGCAATGAATTCACCTGTTTTAACTTTGAAAGAAATATTATTTATGGCTTGAATTTCTGCCTTTTTAGTTTGATAGTAAATACTTAAATTGTTAATTTCCAGAAGTGTTTCCATATTTTTTTCTCCGCGGTTTAACTTTGCTTTTTTAAGAATGTTTTTACTTTATGAAAGACATAAAAATATTTAAAAAGCCTTTTATAATCAGCGATTATCAACTATTTTATATTTGAGTATTTTGTGAGGACAAGTTTGTTGAATTCAACTTTTTCATCAAGCTCGTTTGCGTTTAGCATAACTTCTTGTAATCTGTTAAAGGCTTCTTCTTTCATGGTTATATCCGTTACCCAAGCGCTTATTTCGTTGTATCTGTTAATGGAATTTATTATGCTTTTATCGCTTATACCGGGGAACTGTTTTTTTAACGAATTAACAAGTTCTTCTTGGGGTGCTGTTTGAACAAACTCAATCCCTCTTTTTATTGCCCGAACAAAGCCTTCTATAATTTTTTCATTTTCAGTGATATAGTCGTTTAATGCCATAAAAGCGGTATA
This sequence comes from Christensenellaceae bacterium, assembly GCA_045535775.1. Lineage (GTDB taxonomy): Bacteria > Bacillota > Clostridia > Christensenellales > Borkfalkiaceae > HGM11416. The sequence continues at coordinate 4,099 of JAZSMG010000148.1, forward strand.
GGGGATTTCACCGCTATCTTTACCAATGCTTGCAACTACGTAGCCTTTACCTGCTTCTTCAAATTCTGAAGCTGTGGGTTCAAATAAGGTGCAGTAATCACCTGTGCCTCCTTCAAAGGCGGCTGCCGTTAGGGCAAACTGAACGTCGTAATTTAAGTAAATATTTTCGCCGTTATAAAGACCGTTTTGGTTAAATAAGTATTCTAAAGTCATTGCGGGAACTCCGCCTTTTCTTCCGGCGATTACCTCTTTACCGATTAAGTTTTGATAGGTGAAGTTTGGCTCTTTTGTTCTAGAAACTAAAAAAGAACCGTCTCTTTGGGTTAACTGGGCAAAGATTTTAGGGTAGTTCTCTTTGCCGTTTAAATAAACGTAAATTGCGGCTTCAGGGCCCATTAAGCCTACGTCTGCGCTATCTGATAAAATTGCCGTCATAGACTTATCTGCGCCTCCGCCGTTAGTTAATTCAATTTCTATATTTTCATCTAAAAAATATCCGTTTTCTATTGCAACGTAAAAGGGCGCGTAAAAAATTGAGTGAGTAACTTCGTTTACTCTTACTAAAGTTTTATCGTTTTCATTTTTAACGCAACCGCCTACGCTAAAGAAGAGTACAAGTATAGAACAAAGAATGCAAAAGATTTTTTTCATATTAACTCCTTTTTTAACAAAATTTTCTATAATATATCATATGTTTAAGTGTAAATAATTGACAATCGTGTTCAAAATATCTATAATAATAGATATTGAAAAATTATACGTAACGAATGAAGGTTATTTTTATGGAACTAAACAAAAACTACAATCCAAAAGATTTTGAAAAGCGCATTTACGAAAATTGGGTGGAAAAGAAGTATTTTGAAGCACATCCTAACCCTGAAAAGCTTCCTTATACTATAGTTATGCCCCCTCCAAATATAACGGGGCAGTTGCATATTGGTCACGCTCTTGATCAAACGTTGCAAGATGCCGTTATTAGATTTAAAAGAATGCAAGGTTACGAAGCTTTATGGCTTCCAGGAACCGACCATGCTTCAATCGCAACCGAGGCAAAGATCGTTGAAGCCATGAAGG
>JAZSMG010000080.1:0-9157 GCA_045535775.1 Christensenellaceae bacterium
CTCCTTTTACAAAAACCGCTCCATCTTTAACGTTGGCAAGCAAAGCACGATATCTTTCTTCATGCTGTTTTTCGATGGCAGCAACACCACGGAATTGAGCTGCTAAAGCAGTAAAACCTTCTGCCTCTGCATCCTTAGCCATTCTATCATACATATCAGTCCACTCATCATGTTCCCCTAAGGCAGCAGCGAGCAGATTTTCTTCCGTATTTCCGAGTTCACCTAACGCTTTAAACCATAACTTAGCGTGTTCCTTTTCATTCTCGGCAGTCTTTAAAAAAAGTTCGGCAATCTGTTCGTATCCAGCCTTTTTAGCTACTGATGCAAAATAAGTGTATTTATTTCTTGCTTGCGATTCACCGGCAAACGCTTCCCAAAGATTCTTTTCAGTCTTTGTTCCCTTAAGGGATTTATGCTCTTGGCCCATCGGTGGATACCTCCTTGTAAAATTATCAAACAAAATAGTTCAATAAAGTTATTTTTAACAAAGCTACCTTCTTTACGATAACTTCATTTATAAGATTACCTTCTTTACGATAATCCTATATTAGAAAGATTACCTTCTTTACGATAATCTTATCTTCGCCTTTATAATAACACAGGTTTTGCAGTTTGTCAATACCTTTTTTAAAAATTTTTTAATTAAATTAAGACTTGAAATGCTTTTAGCAAAACTTAATCGCGATTTTTATTTATATTAAAAAAAGGCAATGCGAATGAAGCATTGCCGATATATATTATTAAATTTTATTTACCGCTTATTTTATTAACGTAAGCGTAAAGCTCCTTCCAAGAAGCAACGTGCGGTAAATTTTTGCGTTCTTCCAAATTGAATTTGGTAAGCACAAGCACGCAGTTTACGCCTGCTTCACGCATTTTATAAACGTAGCCTGCCCTATCGTCAAACATAACGTCAATATTATTTTTATTACATTCTTCCGTTTTGTTGGGAGATTCAGAAAGCACAAGCTTGTGGTAATTTATTTTTTTAGCCTTAAGCCAATCCCTAGTAGTTTTTTCGCCCTCTTTAAAGTTAGGCTCTTTGCGATAGGTTATAAGCACTATTTCATGTCCGTCTTTGATAAGCCTGTTTATATAATGCCTTGCGCCCCTTCTTATTTTTAAATTTTTAGCGCACTCTTCACACACAAGCGGTAAAAAGGCTTCCACCTCTTCATCAGACCAATCAAACATTCCTTTCATATAATGAAGGCTTGCATTTATCACCCCGGTATTTCTTTTATTCTTATCCTCTTTTAAAAAGAGTGGTAACATACCGCCATCAAAATCAGAAATTACGTTATCTATATCTAATCCTATAATCATAAAACACCGTTTAATCGCGCTATAGGCGCACTTTTAAGCCTTTTTATAAAACTGTAAGAATTTTTGCAAAGTACCTAAAGCAATCAGTAATACTGCAAAAACAGTATAGGCTAAACCAATGTAATTAGCCCCAAAAATACAAACGGGAATGGATGCTAAAAGCAAGCCAACCTCTGTAAAAAAAACAAAACCGGCAAGTTCTGTATTATTTTTCTTTAAGTTTAAAACCTCTAAAAGAGCAACTGCAAAAGCACTAAGGGCAAGAATTAACCTTAGAGCATAACGGATAAGACCGCTTGCAGGCGACTGATAAATAGTCCAATCCAAACTAAAAACCAAACGGCATTCTAAAATGGCAAGAACTGATGCCAGTAGCATTATTATTGAGCAAACTGCGATTAAAACTATTTTTAATACCTTTTTCATTAAAAATTCCTCCCGTAGATTGCTTTAGCTAAATCACCGGTAATAAAATCCGCAACGATAATACCCACGTTACCCTTTCCTTGTTTTAGACTTTCTAAGAGCCAAGGATTAACGGCTTTTGCAATTTCACCTGCATAGGTTGGGGGAAAACCGCTATCTAAATAACAGCTTGTAAAGTTTAAGGTTAAAAAGTCTGCGTTATTTGATGCAAATTCAAAGGCGGTAGTGATAGATTGCTTTTTATCGGCAAAATTAGGTACTGAATAATTATCTTGCACGTAGATATTGCCAATAGTACAGCTATCATCATCCTTCCAACCGCTATAAGCGGGAATCCCCACCGTTGAATTATATCTTGAAAGAATATAAATTTTACCCCTTGCCTCACCCAAGGTGTTGGGCAAAGCACCGTCTAAGCAAATTAAATCGCTATACGGTTTAAAATCTTGAAGCAGCAGTTCTTCAAAGTCAAAGGTAGAATTAACGCTTTCTTCCTCCTTTTTTATAGAGATGATTAAAAACTCACTAGGGTTTTGTTTAATAAAGTTTGTAATATCCTTTAATACGCCCTTAAAGGTTAGATTTTGCTTCACAAAACTATGAACGATATCGAATTCGTTATTATTCATTTGAAGCCTTAAATCTAAAAAGCGCACGCCAATTGCAAGCTGTTCTTTAATAGAAATATCTTGGCATTTACCTGCAACGTCAAAAATAGAATGAGTTGCGCCCGAATCGTGCGTACCGGGGATTGAAAGCTGAGTTACTTTAACGCCATCGTTAAGCCTTGCCATCCATAAATCGGGCTTGTTTGTATTTATGCCGTTAATGGGTGAAAAGGCAAACACGGATGCTAAAACTAGAAATAAAGCAATAAAGCTTTTTATAAGATATTTTTTCATTTGCTTTTCCTTAATATATAATATACTACTTAAACAGTATACCATAAGACTTGCAAAAACACAAGTATTATAAAATATTTAAGGCAGTTATGCTTAAAAAAATTCATTTACGATAAAAAGCAACAAAAAAAGCACGCAAGCGTTAACTTGCGTGCTTTTTATTTATTTAATGAAAACTTTTATTTTTCTATTAAGCTTCTAAATCCGTAACGACACCGCTACCGCTTGCGTTAGTGGTTAAGTCAACAGAGTTGTTAGTACCAACGATTTGACCAACCGTGCCGTAACCGGTAACGTCGCCTTCGTTAACAGCAGTATCTATACTTGAGCCTGCGCCTTGGTAACCTGAAATACCGCCAACTTGGGTATAACCGATTACGTCGCCGTAGTTATAAAGCTTAGAAGCAGTTGCGCTATTTTGGTTAGAGCCGATAACACCACCGATGCCAGTACCTGCTTTTTGAGCAGCTCTTTCTGCAGTAACTGAACCGCGGTTAGTAGCATTTTCTACAGTACCGCCATCGTTACGGCCAACAGCACCGCCAATATAACTGGTGTAAGCCTTAACGTTACCGCTATTTTCTACGTCTTTAACAGTACCCTTGTTTTCGCCAACGATACCGCCAACGTAGCTACCGCCACCGTAAACGTCTGCATCGTTAGTACATCCCGTTACAGTTCCGTTTAAGTAACCGGCAATACCGCCAACTTGGTTGCCCGTACCGCTTACAGCGCCGTGGTTTTCACAGTATTGAACTGAACCGCCGTTAGTAACTTGGCCGTTAATACCACCAACAGAGCTTATACTATCTGAATTCTTACCTGCAGTAATAGTACCGTAGTTAATAGCGTATTCCGTCATAGAAGCAACGCAGTCAGTAGAAATACCGGTGTTACCGCAAATACCGCCAACGTATGAGCCGGTAGCAGTTACGTTACCGTAGTTAACCGTTTTAACTTCTGCTTCGCCTTCTACGTAGTAACGGGTTATGTAACCGTTATTTAGACCAACGATACCGCCTGCTGTACCGGTAGAGGTAATTTCGCCGTAGTTTACACAGCCTTCAACTCTAGAAGCAACCTCTAAAGTAGAGCCGCCACCAAGATAACCTGTAATACCTGCTATGGTTGAACCGCCGATAATATCACCGTAGTTTTCGCAAAGAATAAGTTTAGCAGAATTAGTAGTAAAGCCTGAAATACCTGCCATGTTGTTTGCTCCGCTAGCGCCTGCAACTACGTCGCCGTAGTTCTTACAGTTTCTTACCGTGGTGTTTGCAGCTTGACCTGCAATACCGCCGAAGTACTGAGTTATACCGGTAATAGTACCGTAGTTTTCACAATATTCAATAACTGATTCGCCGTAAGAATCACCAACGATACCACCGATACGAGCGCCGGTAGCCGTTACGTTACCGTAGTTATATGCGTATTTAACGCTATTCTTAACTTGACGACCAACGATACCGCCAACTCTTGCGCTACCTGAAATATTACCGTAGTTGTAGTTAGGAGCGGTAGCCGTTCCCGGGTTAGATTGGTTTTCACCAATAACACCACCAACGTCTTCCGTACCGCTTACTTCACCGTAGTTAGTACATCCATATAGTTCAGAGCCTGCACCTAAGTAACCTGAAATACCGCCGGTATTAACGTTAGAAGCGGTTACCTTACCGTAGTTTACACTATTAAGAGTCTTTGAACTAGACTGAGTAGTACCTGTAATACCGCCGTTGTATGCACCGGAAGCCTTGATTTCACCGTAGTTTACACAACCATCAACAGTTGTACCGGAAGACATACCGGTAATACCGCCTACGTAGTTACCAGAACCGGTTATCTTTCCGTAGTTTGCGCTTGAGCTTACCTTAGCAGATCCACTTGCATTACCAATAAAGCCTGCTACCTTTTGACAGTCGGCATTATTACTTACGTCACCGTAGTTTACACAGTTAGTAATAACAGTGCCAGAACCTGAACCGCAGAAACCGCCGGTTGTAGTTCCACCAACTACCTTACCGTAGTTAGCGCTGTTAGTTATAGTTGTCTTAGTTGATGAACCAAGGAAGCCACCAACCCAAATTTCGCCGGTATTTGAAGCAAGAATATCTGCGTAGTTATGAACGTTATCAATAACAGCGCCTGCTTGGCTCATGTATGCAACAGCACCCGCTCTATGCTTAACGCTAACTTGACCTGCGATAGTTAAGTTTTTAACAACACTCTTAGCCCCAACACCTTGGAATAAGCCGTAACCGAAGCCGGTGTTAGAGATATTCATTATAATGGTATGACCAGCACCGTCAAAGTTACCGTCAAAGTAAGTCCAGTTATAAGTGCTTGTTGTATCACGGAAACAGATGGGAGTCCATTGATATCCGCTTAAGTCTATACTTGCGCCTAATTTGTAGTATACGCCCGTGCCGTAAACAGAATCCTTAGCAGAGGTGTTATCCATACCAAGCTTTGCAAGGTAAGCAAGTTGAGCGCCCGTTTTAATAATGTAAGGATCGCTTGCAGTACCTGAACCGCTTTCAAATGAAGTTCCGGTAGAACCGTCCCATACGGTAACGGGGGTGTAGTTAACGGTGTAAGTAACATCATCAAATACGATACCTGCTAACCAGTAACGATCGGGAGCGAAGCCATTAACTGCGGGAGAAGCGGTTTCTGCTTCGCCGTAAGCAGTGCCGTAATCAACGGTAAAGCTCTTAGAAGCGGGAGCTGCTACTACACCACTATTAACAACGTAGTTAACGGTAATTGTGTATTGGTTAACTTCCGCAATATTAACGAATTCGTAAGTTACGTCTGCCGTGATTTCGGGAAGAGTGCCGGTACGAAGGTCAATAACCTCTTCGCCAACCTTCCATGCGGGATAGTAAGTATACTGTTGAGTTCTTGCTAAAGTGGGAAGCTCGCCTTCAAATACGATTTGAGTGCCGTATTCTAAAAGGTGAGATTGAAGCTTAGCACCGTCTTCGCCAAGGAAGGTTACGGTGTACTTGTTAACGGTTGCAGTAAATACTGCGTAGTAGGTTGCAGGACCGCTAACAGCAGGAACTTCTATAATTGCACCGCCTTCAGTTAATGCCCAACCTGCAAAGGTATAGGTGTATTGAGCGGTTGCTTCTTTTTCAGGAGTTCCGTTGAAGGTGGGAACTACGCCGAAAGCAAAGTCTTTCTTAGTTACGTCGCCGTCTACTATCCAAACGATTTCATGTTCGTTGATAGATTCTTTAATTTCTAATACGTAAGTAGCAGAGCCGTCAACTTCAGGAAGAGTATCTTCAAATGAATAGCTTACGCCGTCTACTAACCAACCAACGTATTTATATTTATGTTCGGGAGTGTTTTCGATAGTGGGGATTTCGCCCTTGAAGGTTACGGTTTCGCCCGCTAATGCTCTTTGAACGTCTAGTACGTTACCCTTTTCATCAGTGAAGGTAATGGTGTATAAATCAACCTTACTAAATACTGCATAGTAAGCGACGTCTGATAAAGCAAAGTCAATAGCTACAACTTCACCACCTTCGGTTGTTGCCCAACCTGCAAAGGTGTATCTGTATAACTCATCGTCTGCCTTAACGGGGGTTTCACCGCTGTAAACGGGCTTACGGCCTGCATCAACCGTAGAAGCGCTTTCTGTTCCGTTAACGTTCCAAGTAACGTTGAACTTAGTACCAAAGTAGTCACCAATTAGTAAACCAACAAAAGTGCTATCTACACCGTAAATGGTGTTTGCAGTTACGATACCCTTAACAGCTCCTTCGTTAGAGCAGTTTTCTAATGAAAGCTCGCCATAAGCAAAGCCTACTAAACCACCAACCTTAGTTTGAGTTGCTAAAGCAGTAATATCACCGGTGTTCTTACAATTGATAAAAGCGTTGCCCTTACCGTTTAATTGACCTGCGATACCGCCCGTTCTTGCCTGTGCATCAGTGCTATCTGTAACCGTGATATCTACGTTAGTAGTTACGTTCTTAACGGTAACTCCACCGTTTATATAGGTTGCAAGAGCCGCATGATAATGTCCGCCGGCAATGCTACCCTCAAAGTTAATATTTTCTACCGTACAGTTAGCTAAGCCCATGAATAAACCGAAGCAAAGCGCAACGTTTTCTTCCTCAAAGGTTATAGTCTTATTACCGCCGTCAAAGTTCGCGCTAAAGAAGTTACCTATAGTATGCCAACCGCCCGGGGTGGTGTTGCTATCACAAATGGGAACCCATCCGCCAACGCTTAAGTCAACGTTAATAGTTAGCTTGTAATAAGTACCCTTACCAAAATCCTTCTTGCCGGTGGTTAATCTTGAAAGTGCAGCTAAATCTGTTGCTGATTGAATTAACCAGGGAGATTCTTGAGTGCCTTCACCGCTGAAGGTGTAACCGTTAGAAACGTCAGGATAGGTTCCATCCCAAACGCTGGTATCGGTAAATACTGCGTAGTAATGAGTTTCACCCTTGATGATTTCGTTAGCTAAGTTAACGATAGCACCGTTTTCTTCTAAAGACCAACCTAAGAATAAGTGACCTTCTAAAGCAACGTCTGCATGAGCAGGAACAGTGCCGTATGCAAGAACTTCAGTTGCGGTTTCGCCTGCAACGTGCCAAGTTACGTTGTATTCTCTTAACGTACTGCTGAATTGAGCAGTATAAGTAACATCGCCTTCAACTGCGCCGATTTCTTTATCCCAACCGGTGAAAGTGTAATGATATTGAGCATCTGATGCCTTAACAGGGGTTTCACCGTTATATGCAGGAACTTCACCGTAATTTACGGTAGAGCTTTGTAAAACTTCGCCGTCTGCACCAACGAAAGCAACTTCATAACCTCTTACAACAGGGGTAAATACTGCATAGTAAGTTGCTACTGCGGTTGCAGGTGTAGCAATTTCTACAACTTCGCCACCTTCGGTTAAAGACCAACCTGCAAAGGTGTAAGAGTATTGAGCGGTTGATTCCTTAACGGGGGTTTCGCCATCGTATTTAACTTCATCACCTTCAATAACTAGAGTAGACTGTAAAGTCTTATCGCCGTTAATGAAGCTAATGCGATAGTTGTTAGCCGTGGTGTAATATGCGTGGTAGGTTACGTGACCGCTGATTGCGGGTAGTTCTGAGCCTGCGGGATATTCAACTCCGCCTTCCATCCAACCTGCGAAGGTGTAAGCATATTGTTCATCTGCTTCCTTAACGGGAGTAGCGCCCTTGTATTCTACTGCATCGCCTTCGTAAAGTGTTTCTCTTTGTAGAACCTCGCTTCCGTTTACGAATACAGCAAGATACTTAGCAGTTAACGCATAGCTTGCGGTGTAAGTAACGTCTGCCCCGGTAACGGGAAGAGTTTCATAGTAAGTACCTTCAGAATCCAACCAGCCGTTGAATTCATAAACGTACAGGTTATCCTCTGCTCTTACAGGGGTTTCACCCTCGTAAACAGGGATTGCATTGTGATCAACTACTACGGAATAAAGTTCAGTTCCGTCATAGTTAACGAAGGTAACGGTGTGCATAAGTGGTGTACATGCAGTCATCGCTACCGTTGCAATCGCAAAAATTACGATGCAAATAGCTGATAAAAGTTTTCTTTTCATTTTTTCCTCCTATAACTTTGCGTTATAATGTTGACTTAGGTGTAATTTGATTAGAATTTTTATAAAAACCGCTCTTGTTACCCCTTTGTCTATTGGTTTTTTACTTGCAAATCTTATTTTACCACATATTTATGCTTTTTGCAATAGTTTTTTTAAAATTTATTGCTTTTATTTTTACAAGTTTATAAATAAATTTATAAATATTCCCTTTTAACGGCTTTAAGGGGTATTAAAACGTCAAAATTTTAATATCCCCTTAACAAATCTTATTATAATAATTTTCCTAAACTGTTATTGCCAACTGCAGTTGAAGTACTGGTTAACTGACCGCAAATTTCACCAACGGTTGCACCGCCTAAAATTGCGCCGTAGTTAGTGCAAGAGCTTACCGAGCCGTAGCCCCAGTTACTGCCTGCAATACCTGCAACGTAAGAACCGCTCTCAGAAATAACGTTTGCGTGGTTTACGCAATTTTTAACTAAAGCGCCGTTACATCCGCCAAGCACACCGCCGGTATAGCTTGCGTTAGAAAGAACTAAGCCGTGGTTTACGCACTCTTCAACGTAGGGCTTAACGTAATCGCCGTTATCGCCATCTACCTTTGCTGCAACGCCAATAACACCGCCTGCGTTTGCGTTACTACCGCTAACTATAACGGTTACGCTACCAAAGTTAACGCAGTTCTTTACTCCGTTAACCTCAACTAAATCCTTATTTGCGTAAAAATAACCAATAACACCGCCGGCAGATGAATTATCTGCAAGCACGTCACCCTTATTTACGCAGTTATGAACGTTAGCGTAGGCTCTGCCAACAACACCGCCAACGTAGTTTGACGTACCGTAAATATAACCAACGTTTTCACAGTTAGTTACGTTATCCTTAGTGTATCCAACGATACCGCCAA
>JAZSMG010000049.1:0-2238 GCA_045535775.1 Christensenellaceae bacterium
GAGGCTTTAATTTTTTAATTGATGCAATAACCCTAAGTAACTGGCTATGGCACTAAATAAGCTTCAATTGCGAATTAACTAGGGCTTATTGTAAATAAGGTTTAGATGCGAGCAGTTGGCACAAACAACGAGTTTTTACAAGGGCGCGTACTTGGCGTACGTAACCGACGTACAAAAAAGCCCCGCTGTTTAGCGAGGCTTTTGTGTTTTGTTTTATGCACAACTTGATGTCTGTTGCTCTAAAATAAGCTTCAATTGCGAGTTAGCTAGGAGTTTTTGTAAATAAGGTTTAGATGCGAGCAAGAGCAGGCGTGTTAGTTTTGAGCGCAGGGGGCGACCTTGTTGGTCGCAGGTCATCCAACGAAGTTGGTGCAATTCTATAATAAAACTAAAAGAACGAACTATTGCGAAGTAGATAAGCCTTATTTTTTTAGTCTTTCTTAGCAAGATTTTTATACTTAGCTAATCTTGCGTTGTTTTCTTCTTCAGCCTTTTCAAATAATTCAGCAGCTAATTCGGGTTGAGCCTTCTTTAAGCTGGTGTATCTGGTTTCGCCCATTAAGAATTCTTGATAGCTTGCAGTAGGATCTTTACTATCTAAGGTGAAGGGGTTACCTTCGGTGATAGCAGGATTGTATCTGTAAAGATGCCAGTAACCAGCGTCAACAGCCTTCTTTTCCTCAAGTTGAGAATTGCTCATATTGATACCGTGGTTGATACAGGGAGCGTAACAGATTAATAAAGAAGGTCCGTCGTAGCTTTCAGCTTCAACAACAGCGTTTAAGAATTGTTGCTTGTTAGCGCCCATAGAGCATTGTGCAACGTAAACGTAGCCGTAGCTCATAGCCATCATACCAAGGTCTTTCTTCTTAACTCTCTTACCGCCGGCAGCGAACTTAGCAACAGAGCCGGTGGGGGTAGACTTAGAAGCTTGACCGCCGGTGTTAGAGTAAACTTCGGTATCTAATACTAAAACGTTTACGTCAACGTTCATAGCAAGAACGTGATCTAAACCGCCGTAACCGATATCGTATGCCCAACCGTCACCACCGATAATCCAAATAGATTTCTTAATTAAGCAGTCACTTTGAGCCTTGATTTCTTTAAGGATAACCTTAATTTCGCCACGGGTATTCTTAATAGCAGCAGGAAGCTCGCTGATAATAACCTTAGCGATTTCTTTACTCTTTTCTGCGCTGTTTCTATTTTCTAACCATTCAATAAGAGCTTTCTTAATCTTACCCTTAGCGCCGTTAGCAATAGCAAGCTCTACGGTAGCAGCAAGCTTATCACGTCTTTGAGCGTAAGCAAGGTAGTAGCCGTAACCGTGTTCAGCGTTATCTTCGAATAATGAGTTAGCCCAAGCAGGTCCTTTACCTTCAGCGTTCTTGGTGTAAGGACAGGTAGGAGCGCTACCGCCGTAAATAGAAGAACAACCGGTTGCGTTAGAAATAAGCATTCTATCGCCGAATAATTGGGTAATAACCTTAATGTAAGGAGTTTCGCCACAGCCTGCGCATGCGCCAGAGAATTCAAATAAGGGTTTAGCAAATTGGCTACCCTTAACAGAGGTCTTCTTGAATGCAGAGGTGTCTACTTCGGGTAGTGATTCGCTATAATCGTAGTTGGGAACTTCTTTAGCAGCAACCTTTTCAAAGGGAACCATAGTGATTGCCTTTTCCTTTGCGGGACATACGTTAGCGCAAACACCGCAACCCATACAGTCTAGGGGAGAAACTTGCATTCTGTATTCAAATCCCTTAAGGCCCATAGCTAGCTTAGTGGTGTAACCTTCAGGCTTTTCTGCGCCAACAGCGTTAAGAGCAGGTCTTAAACAAGCGTGGGGACATACGAAAGCACATTGGTTACATTGAATACATTTTTCAGCATCCCAAACGGGTAACTTAATAGCAACACCGCGTTTTTCATATTGGGTAGTTCCGGTGGGAACTGAACCGTCTGCATTGAAAGCAGAAGAGGGAAGCTGATCGCCTTCTAAAGCAAGAATGGGGTGAACGATATTCTTGAAGTATTCAGTTCCGCCGATTTCAAGTGCGGGAGCGCCTTCTTCGGTGGTAGCCCAGTCAGCAGGAATAGCGATTTCTACTAATTCAGAAGAGGCTTTGTCGATAGCAGCGTAGTTCATGTTAACAACTGCGTCGCCCTTCTTGCCGTAGCTCTTCTTAACTGCAGCCTTCATATATTCTTCAGCATCAGCGTAAGGCATAATGTCTTGGT
>JAZSMG010000012.1:0-8168 GCA_045535775.1 Christensenellaceae bacterium
ATGGGGGATATTCTTCTTATCCTACCAAATGTGGGTTTAAAACGCCTAATATTAAAAAAGATATTTTACGTATTTGGCGCAACGTTACGCAAGAGCAAGACGTTGCGCTATATGCACATTATTCGGGTATTTTAGATGCTATTCAAGCAATAAACAACCCTCAGTGGTGTGTTGTTCACCAAAACGGAGATAAAGATTTATATGCAATGTCTTTATTTTCAGAATATGATGAAAAAGTTTTAATTCCTCAGCTTATTGAGCTTGCAGTAGATTATAAACTGGACGGTGCTTGGGTAGATGGCGAATGCTGGGCTGTAATGGAAGACTATTCCGAACAGTCTCTTGCTGCTTATGAAAAAAACGCTAATGATATTTCTTTTAAGGATTTTCATAGGCAGGCATTTAGAAATCACGTTCAAAGGTATTTAGATAGGGTTAAATCCGTCGCTCCAGACTTTGAAATAACCAGTAACTGGATGTACACCCAGCAAATGCCAGAAAAACCAACGGTTTCAATTGACTTTATTTCGGGTGACGTTATTCCTATGGAAACCTATAACGCTACTAAATTTGGCAGTCGCGTTATTGCAAATCAAAACAAAACGTGGGATTTAATAAGTTGGTCTACCGATTTTTATTTACATTATGAAAAATCCGCATTGCAGTTATGCGTTGAAGCGGCTGATATAATTGCTATGGGCGGGGCTTTTCAGGTTTATTGTGTTCAAGATTATAAGGGTTTTATGCAAAATGAAACCTTTATTTCTACACTTAAGAAGGTAAGCGATTTTTGTAGAGATAGACAAGAGTTTTGCCATCATGCAACTATTCGCAAGGAAGTAGCCGTTTTAATTTCCGAAAAGGGATACTTTCATAATAGAGATAGATTATTTGGTCGTGGCGGTACTCACTATGATAGTGCTATTGGTTGCACTATAGCATGTTTAGAAAATCAATATTCAACCGAGATTTTATTAGGTTATAACGCTTTAGAGCAAGATATTTCAGGTTATAAGGCGATTGTTATTCCCGAATTAAAGGAAATAGAACCTGATTTAAAACGAAAACTTTTATCCTATGCGAATTCAGGCGGTGTGCTTATCGTTATAGGCGCGTATGCTACAAAGATTTTTGCAACCGAGTTTGGATATGCGTGTGAAAGCTTGAAAACTGAGGAAGTTATTGCGCAATTAATCATTGACGATAAAAAACTTACGGTAGAATGTCCGTTTACACTATTTACAGGGGATTGTTTTCATCAAGCTAAATTAGCAAGCACTTCGGGGGAAGGTCTTGGTGTTAAGCAAAGTGTTTTTGGTGGTGCGGGTGGAAGCTGGCCATTACCTAGAATTCAATTTAATGATTGTGTTGCCGGAAGTATTGTAAGGCCTTACGGAAATGGAAAAATGGCAATGATTCCATTTGATTTGGGTGAGCAATATTTAAACTTTAAAACTTTTCAAATGCGTGATTTGCTTGCTGAAATTATTGCAAAGTGTTACAACGAAAAAAAAGTTAAAACCAACACTCATTTGGTTGAGGTCGTTTTAACTGAAAAAGAGGGTAGAGAGTTTATTCAGTTAATAAATATTGGTTTAGGCAAAATTGCAAGCGAAGTTAAAAGTTATGATCAATTTTTACCCATTCACAACGTAAAGGTTGAATATTTACGTGCTAAAAGTCCTAATAAAGTAATTTTACTTCCTGAAAATAAGCAACTTATGTTTTCTTATGAAAATAATAGGGTTTGTTTTCAAATAGAAAGGATTGATATTCACTCGATAGTAGAAATAATAGATTAAGACTATATTGCGTCTGCAATAAAAATTAAAGCGAGATATATATGAAATTTGAGTTCTTAAAGATTAAAGACTTAAGTCCGCAAGGGTGGCTAAAAAATCAACTTGAATTGCAAGCAAACGGTTTGCACGGTAATCTTGATAAAATTTGGCCAGACGTAAAAGAAAGCAAGTGGGTTGGTGGAGATAAAGAAGGCTGGGAAAGAATGCCTTATTTTTTAGATGGGTTTATTCCCCTTGCATATCTTTTAAAAAATCAAGATATGATTGCCCGCGCTAAAAAGTATATTGATTGTATTTTAAGCGGTCAATTAGAGGACGGATGCTTTTATCCCGCAGGGGATAAGAATAATTTTAACGGCGATATTTGGTCACTATTTTTATTGCTTAAGGTGTTAGTCGTTTATCACGACTGTTCTAATGACGACCGCATAGAAGACGCCGTTTATAAAGCCCTTAAATTTTTAGATAAATATATCGACGCTTTCACCCCTCATAATTGGGCTGCCGCGCGTTGGTATGAATGTGTTATAGCGATAGATTGGCTGTATCAAAGAAGAAATGAAAAATGGCTTATAAGCTTAGCTAAAAGGCTTAAATGCTTTGGTTTTGACTATAAGTTGATTTATTCTGAATGGAAGCGTGTTAAGCCTATTTGGGCGCTTGATAGCCACGTTGTAAATATTGCTATGGCGTTAAAGAGTGAAGCGCTATACTGCAATTTGGTGGAGAAAAAACCCAAAGGCCTTGCCGAAAAAATGCTAAAAACCTTATTTAAGTATCACGGCACGGCGTATGGGCACTTTACAGGCGACGAGTGTTTGTCCGGAAACAGTCCGTCACAAGGCAGTGAGCTTTGCGGAATAGTTGAGGCAATGTATAGCTACGAATGGTTATTTGCTATCACGGGCGATTCAAAGTGGGGCGACTATTTAGAAAATCTTGCTTTTAACGGCTTACCCGCAACGATTTCTGAAGATATGTGGACTCACCAATACGATCAGCAGGTTAATCAAATTGCCTGCGTGAATTTTGAAAACCCCATATTTAGAACTAACAAAGGTGATGCGAATTTGTTTGGATTAGAACCGAATTACGGTTGTTGTACGGCAAACTTTGGGCAAGGGTGGCCTAAGTTTGCATCTTCTTCCTATATGCAGGAAGAGGATGCGTTAGTTATTTTATCGCCCGTGCCAATGCAAATAAATTTTAACGGTAATAAAATAAAAATTGATTCTGAATATCCGTTTAGAAAAGCCTTTAGAATTGGGGCTGAAAAAGACGTTAAAATAAAATTGCGCCTTCCCGCTTGGCTAAATTTAAAGCATTTAAGCCAATTTAAAGTTGAAAACGGCTTTGCTTTAATTACTTTAAAGGGTGGAGAAAGTGCGACCGTCAGTTATGAAATGACACCAATTTTAGTTGATAGATTTTCTGGTCGAAAATGTCTTAAATACGGTCCGCTTTTATTTGCTTTACCCATTGAAAGTAAGTGTGAAAGTCACGAATACGTTAGAAATGGGGTGGAAAGAAAGTTTCCTTACTGTGATTATTCGTTCACTCCTATATCTGCTTGGAATTACGCATTTTATGGCGATAACTTTATGGTCGAAGAATTACCTTATAAAAACGCTTTTAGCAGAACTAATCCGCCAATTAAAATAAGTGCGAAATTGATTCCTGTTAAATGGGGATACGAAAGGAGTCACGATTTTGTTGCAGATAAAAATGCAGGAGCTCAAATCGTTGGCGAAGAAGAAAATTTATTTATGCAACCTTACGGCGCAACTTATTTAAGAGTAACGGAAATGCGTAAGGTTAGTAACAAAGATAATTAAATGAAACGGAATAAAAAAATGGATAAACAAGAAGTTTACAATCCGCAGTTTGAAAGGGAAAATTGGGTTAGCTTAAACGGTGAGTGGGACTTTCAAATTCTTTCCCCCATATTAGGGGAAAAAAGAAAAATCAACGTTCCTTTTTGCCCGGAATCAAAGGCATCGGGAGTGGCGTATAAAGACTTTATAAAAGAGTGCGAATATAATTTTACGTTCGACGTAAAAACTTTCAAAAATCAAAGAGTTATCTTGAATTTTGGCGCTGTTTATTACGAAGCGGTTGTGTTTGTTAACGGCAAAAAAGCAGGCAGGCATTTTGGCGGATATACTCCATTTTCCTTTGATATAACAGGCCTTGTTGCAGAGGGTAAAAATAATTTAACGGTTAAAGTTTTTAGTGATTTAACGGCAAATCAACCTTCTGGAAAGCAAAGCAGGAAGCCTCATTCTTACGGTTGTTTTTATACTCGCACCACGGGCATTTGGCAACCTGTTTGGCTTGAATACGTTCCCGAAAAGCGTATTAAATACGTGAAATATTTTCCAAATATAAATGATTGCTCAGTTGACGTTGAACTTGGAGTAATCGATGAAGGTAAAATAAATATAGACGTATTTTACAATAATAAACAGGTTGGAAAGTTAGAAGATTACGTAAAATGTAAAGGCGTTTATACGGTTAATCTTTCAGAAAAACATCTTTGGGAAGTGGGTGATGGAAAACTTTACGACGTTAAAATTACTTATGAAGAGGATAAAATAAGCAGTTATTTTGGGCTTCGTGAGGTTAAGTTTGACGGCATGAATTTTTTACTTAACGGTAAGCCCGTTTTTCAAAGCTTTGTGTTGGATCAGGGCTATTATAAAAATGGCGTTTACACACCTTTGGATGATAACGAGAGATTAAAAGATATAATTTGCGCCCAAAACTTGGGTTTTAACGGTTCAAGATTGCATCAAAAGGTTTTTGAACCAAGGTATTTATATCTTTGCGATAAGCTCGGTCATATGGTTTGGGGCGAGTTTGCAAGCTGGGGTGTTAAATATGATAATTTAGAGGCGTTAGGCACTTTTATTGGCGAATGGACTGCAGTCGTTGAAAGAGATTTTAACCATCCAAGCATAATATTATGGTGTCCCTTAAACGAAACCTGGCGCGATTTAGAAGATAACAGAAAAACTCGTGACGTTAGGTTTATTGATAGTGTTTACCAAGTTACAAAGGCTTTAGATATTACCCGACCTTGTGTTGACGTGAGCGGTGGATATCACGGAAATAATACCGATTTATATGATTTTCATTGCTATGAAAGCTATGATAATTTAAAAAAATATCTAAACGAATTAAGTGAAAAAGGGCAGTTGCACGTTCCGCTTTTATACGACGATAACGAAACGCGCTTGTTTTACGTTAAGGGTCAACCCGTAAACGTAAGCGAATTTGGCGGAATACAATTTGCAAAAAATCTAACTGTAAACAACGTTTTATCTATTAATGAAGGCGCGGTGGAAAGTACGGAAAGTTGGGGCTACGGAGAGGGCGCAACGGATGAAAATTCTTTTGTTGAAAGATATAAGAATTTAGTAGAGCTAATCAAGTCCTATAAGGAAATAAGCGGATATTGCTATACGCAATTATACGACGTAGAACAAGAAGAAAACGGCTTTTTTACCTATGATAGAAAGCCTAAACTTACCAAAGTTGCAATTGAAAAAATTTGCGAGTATAACAAAAAATAATTTTTTATAAAGGTAATATTTATGTTAAATAAACATTTGTTGGTAACTACCAATCCTATTGCAAACGAAAAAAACGTTATTTGTTGGGGGAACTACAGAATAACCGTTTTACAAGATCGACTTTTCCGTCTTGAATATAGTAAAAATAAAAACTTTCGTGATGAGGCCACTCAATGCGTATGGTATCGTGATATGCCCGCGCAAGATTTTTCGTGTGAAGAAAAAGACGGTAAATTATATATAAAAACTAGCGGCTGTTCTTTAATAGTTGCGCCAAAACGCAAGGATTGCCGAATTGAAATCGGTGGTAAATTATTAAAAATCAATAACGATGGAAACCTAAAGGGCACTTATAGAACGCTTGATCGCTATGATGGGGAATATTATATTGATAAAGAAACGGGCAATAGAAGAAAAATTCAATTAGGATCTGGTGTTTGTTCAAAAAATGGGGTTGCCGTATTTGATGACGTTAATTCTTTAACCTTGAGTGCAGATGGCGCGCTTTTGCCCATTTCTGGGGATGGAAGCGACGAATATATCTTTGCATACGGCAACGATTATCGCTCTGCGGTAAATGCGTTATATATGATTACTGGAAAAGCCCCTTTGATTCCTCGTTTTGCTCTTGGTAACTGGTGGAGTAGATACCACGTTTATACCGATAAAGAATATTTAAGATTGCTTAATTATTTTGAAGAAGAGGAAGTTCCTTTAACTGTTGCAACTATCGATATGGATTGGCACTATTCTAACAAACAAGAAATGGAAGATTTATATCACGTTGAAGCAATGGGTAGATTTAATAAGGAATACATAGGTGCTCTTAACACTACTTGGACTGGCTATACTTGGAATAAGCGTTTATTCCCCGATTACAAAGCATTTCTAAAGAAAATAAAAGATAAAAATCTAAAAATTACACTTAATTTGCACCCGGCAGACGGTATTCGTTATTGGGAAACTCAATACGAAGATATGTGCAAAGCTGTTGGGCAAGATCCCGCAACCGGCAAATACGTTCCTTTTGATATTGCAAATATTGATTTCGTTAATGCCTATTTTGATGTTTTACACAAGCCCTATGAAGAAGACGGTGTTGCATTTTGGTGGATAGATTGGCAACAGGGCACGAATTCAAAAATGCAAGGCTTAGATCCGCTTTGGGCGCTTAATCACTATCATTATTTAGATAATGCGAATAATAATTCTCAACCGCTAATTTTATCGCGTTATTCGGGAATAGGTGCTCATCGCTATCCCGTTGGTTTTTCGGGCGATACTTTTATCACTTGGGATACATTGCAATACTTGCCTGAGTTTACCGCAACTGCATCTAACGTTGGCTATACTTGGTGGAGCCACGATATTGGCGGACATATGGGTGGGTTTAAGGATGATGAAATGTATTTGCGTCATATTCAATTTGGTGTGTTTAGCCCCATAAATCGTTTGCACTGCAGTTGCGCCGAAATCATAACGAAAGAGCCTTGGGCTTATGGAAACGGCGCGGGTGAATTGATTAAAAAATGGATGAAACTTCGCCATCAAATGATTCCTTACTTATATTCAGTTGCTCACAGAACGAATAACGAAGGCTTGGCTTTAATTGAACCTTTATATTACGAATGGGATTTGCCGCAGGCTTATAAATATAAAAATGAATATTTATTTGGCGGTCAAATGCTTGTTATTCCCGTTACTTCAAAGTCAAAAGCAGATGGCTTTGCGCGCGTTAAAGCTTGGATTCCCGAAGGCAAGTGGACTGATATTTTTACAGGAGCAAAATATAACGTTCCCGCCGGCGGTAAAGAATTAACTTTATTTAGAGAGATGGAAAGTATTCCCGTACTTATAAAGGAAGGCGGAATATTGCCGTTGTCTTTAGATAAGGGAAATTCAGTTAACAACCCAGAAAATATGGAAATCAACGTATATTCGGGTAACGGCAGTTATGAATTATACGAAGATGGCGCAGTGGAAAATAAAAACGGCGTTCATTTTACAAAGTTCGTAAGCAATAGTATTGCTTGCGGAAATAAAGTTAAGCAAACTTTAACTATTACAACCAACGGCGATTCTTCGGTCGTTCCCAAAACTCGTAAATTTGCTATAAGATTTAAAGATGTTTTTGATGGCGAAGTTTCTCTTTACGTAAACGGTAAGCATTTTGAAGCAGAAGAACTTTTAACGAGTTGTACTGCTATTGACGTGTTTGTTGAATCTAATAATGAATACATAGTAGAAGTAGTTTATACACCGCAAACAAGAAAAGCCGAATTGTTAGAATACGCTAAGAAGGTTTTGATTTGTGGTCGAGAAAGGACTATGAAAAAGGCTGGCGTTTGGAAACAACTAATAAATATCGAAAGCGAAGAAGATTACTTAAAAGTAGTTGAAGAAACAGATTTAATTAAAAACGGTCTTAAGGAAAGACTTAAAGAAATTTTATAGCATGAAAAAAGCCGAGTGGATTAAAAAATCCACCCGGCCTTTTGTTTGTACGTATATTATACAATGAGGAAAGCAATTGAAATTATTTTTGAATAATTGCGAACCCTTTGCGCGTGCGTAAAAAGAAAATTGAGAAACTCAAATCAATTAAAAGAAAAGGCAAGCATTCGTACTTGTACGCAAAGCGGTTCTTAGCCCAATACCAACGAAACCAAAAAAGCACCTGGATAAATCCAAGTGTTTAAATAATATTCATAAAAATAGTAAGCCGCTGGCACGGTACCCGTTGGGGACCGCCTACCAAACTGTAATTCACGATAAGGGTAGCGGTATTTTA
>JAZSMG010000090.1:0-3159 GCA_045535775.1 Christensenellaceae bacterium
AAGCAAAGCCAAGTTAGTGAATGGCTAAAAGGTAAGGCAAAGCCTGGTTACGACACCTTAAAAAGCATGGCGATTGCTTTTAACGTTTCTGCAGACTTTTTTTTGGGCTTACAAGAGTTTTAAAGCCACTAAAACCACCAAAAAACAACCTATAAGCCCGTTATCGCTATATTTAACGCAAAAACACCCATAAAATAAAAGTGGCGCTATAACGCGATTAACTTAACTTTCGCATTAAAAACAACGAAACGTTATATGCATTTTTTACACAAAAAAAGCAAGACCTAAATTCGCGTGGATCTTTTTTGATAAGTTAATTTGCAAAAAGTAAGGCTATAGCGCGATTAATGCGCTATAGCCTGTTTTTTTTGTGGGAATTGTTTTGGTTTTTAGTAAATATTATCCCGCAAATAAAGCATGTTTAATAAGATATAAGTTAATTAAAAATACTAATTATTTATTGGCCTTTTTTTCATATACCTTACTGCCGGCAAGTTTTTTAAGAGTGTTATATTCCTTGCCAATAAAGAATATATAGAACTTTTTGCCTGCCTTAGAAAGTCTGTTGATAAAATAGCAGGTTTCTTCATAAGCCGTTTGTGTTTGTTCACGTGGGGCTTTTTTGTTATAGTCTATTGCAATATAGTAAACCAAGGTTTGGCTTTCCGTTTCACGCACGCCGATATAAATAGCGGTTAGATTATTTCCCCAATATTCACGTAATTTTTCAACTATTTCATTAACGGTTTCTTGGTGGTTAACGTTTGGCGCTTCAAGCCCTTCTTTTGTAAATATTGTTTGCATAATTTCATCTTCTGCAAACTCGTATTTGTTGGGCGCGTTTTCGCGGTATTCATCCAATAGCTTTTGATTGCCCGTTTTTAAAGCATACTTGCCAAGTTGGTCTATTGCTTCATTTGTGGCGGTTGGGTCTATTGCACATTTCTTAAAAAGCTCTATACATTCATCGTTATATTCCCTTGCGTAAAGACAGGCAAGCAAATAACAAGCGAATGAAGAGTTGGAGCGTTCCACTACCTCGCGAAGGATTTTTTCTGCCTTGGCATCATCAATAAATAAAAAGGCTTGCGCGCTTTCTATAAGCTCTGAGTCTGATAAACTGCCCCATTCGCTATCGTGTGAATCATAGCGGTTCATTGCCTTTACTCGTTCATCATACGCGCTTGCACGCATTCTTAAATAGCCATCCTTTTTGTTGTCTTTAAAGCCTAACTCGGCTATTAGTGAGGAACTTTTTTGTAATAAAAGGTCTGTTTCTTGGGTATACGTACCTTCCTTTTTTGTAAAATCCACGTGATATTCGCTTACCTTAAGCGCTTCCATTCGCATCTTCAACGTGGGGTGTGAATCTATTCTGGAAGGTAGTTCATTTTGCAATGTAAAGTGCCATTTATCGCCATATAGGGCGACTTTTTGTAAAAAACACGCCACGTTAACTTGGCAGAAGTTGGTTATGGGGGTTAGCTCTTTATAGGTGTCAAAAGAAATCTCTTTCCAAGGATATTCGCTATAAAAAGCAAACAGCATAGTCTTTGCGGTTGCGTTAATAAAGTCTTGCTCTACGCCGGCTTCAGCAACTGCCATATCCGCAATTTTTTCGTGCTCTAAGGAAGAGTTTGCATCAAATTGAATAACGTCTAAAAGCAGTTCCTTTAGGTATGCACTGCAAAAGGTGAGTATACCAAGGTCTAAAGTATTATTGCCCTCACCGTGGGATTCGTTTTGTTCTATGAATGAGCGAAGCCTGTATCTGCGTTTGGTATCTGCATTCTTTAAATGTTCTAACTCGTGCACTAAAACTGCGAAAAATTCATCTTCTGAAAAAAGTGAAAGTTCTTCAGAACCAAGCAATAAATACACCGCTTTAGAGTTTTCATAAACGGAAACACCCTTGCCGGCAACGACTGCTAAAATCTTACCCTCATAGTTAACCCTTTGGCAGGCTTTACTTATAAGTGAGTAAATATATGGGAATTCCTTTTGGCTTAAGATTGTTTTGGGGTTAACCACGTCAAGTGGAAGTGGTAAAAATGAATTAATTATACCCCAGGCAAAAAAACATACTATAATTAAAACTAGCATCGTAAGTTTTTTGTTGTTTGTAGCACCCATACAGAAAGATAGCAGACCAAACAAAACAAGCAAGAGAACTTTATATGCGTTAAAAAGCTTGATTTTTTTATTGAGTTTTTGTTCTGCTTTAACAACGTCCTGTTGAACCTCATTGCGTTTTTCTGCTGCGTAGGCCTGTCCTTCACGTGCGCTCATGCGGTTGAACTTTTTGTTAAAATTAATGTTTTTAACTATGTTGATAATTATAAGTGCAACTAGTATAACTACCGTGGCAATGGCGATTGTGTTAACCACTAAGTTATAATTGTTACCCGTTACTTTTAAGTGTATATAATAACCTATTCCCCAAAGCGCCAATGGGAATGCAATAGAAAGAATTAGGGAAAGGGATTGCAGTAATATTTTTTTCATCGTAAGTTTTCCTTCCTTTTAAATAGCAACGTTAGCATTAATTAACGCCGTGGTAATTAAGCAATAAAGCTTAAAAGTTATGAAAAAAGCGGAAAAAAACTTCCGCTTTATGCCGATAATCGACTTATAGGCCTACTTTTTATGTTTATCAATAAGGTCAAGAATTTCCACTATTCTATCCAAATCGTCACGGGTGTAATAGTCGATATAAATTCTGCCCTTTCTGTCGTTACCTATAGCTTGAACCTTGGTGCCGAATGATCTTTGCATACGGTTAATCATATCCTTAAGCTCTACGCTCATAGGTTTAGCGGCTGCCTTTTTCTTTTCGGGGGGATTGTAATAATCCTTAACGGCTTGCTCTACGTCACGAACGGAAAGTTTATCTTTCACAGCCTTGTTTGCAATACTTGCCTGAACGTCTGCAGGTAAGGTTACAAGTGCGCGCGCATGGCCTGCAGAAAGCTTGTTGCTTTCCACTAGTTTGATTACCTCTTTAGAAAGAGATAAAAGTCTTAAGGTGTTGGCTACGGCAGATCTACTTTTACCAATTCTGGTAGAAAGCTCTTCTTGCGTCATATTATAATCCTTCATAAGCTGTTGCATAGCAGTTGCAGCTTCAATGGGATTTAAATCTTCACGCTGTAAGTTTTC
>JAZSMG010000254.1:0-7631 GCA_045535775.1 Christensenellaceae bacterium
TATATTTAACTACTTTTTTTATCTTATTGATTTTTCTATTTTCTTTTACTGCTACGCAACCTTTCTTTTAATCACTCTACTACGCCTTATCTTTTAATTACTCTGCCTACCACTTTTTATTTTAATTACTCTACCTACCACTTTTTATTTTAATTACTCTAGCCGACTTTTTTCTTCGGCGACTTTTTAACGCTATTTTTTTAAAAACTGTAAAAAATCGTTTGACTTATCTGTTTTTATGTACTATAATTCACTTGAACAATTGAAGAGTTGTTCAAATGTTTGACTATTGAGGTGTTTTATGGCAAAGCGTGACGAAATGAATTTAGATAGCGATTTTAAGGAAGAAAAGCTAACCGATTTCGTTCGCAGAAAAATTGCAAGCGAAGAAAAAATTTACGATTTAGCAGAACTGTTTAAAGTGTTTGGCGATAGCACGCGCACTAAAATTCTTTGCTGTTTAGAGGTTAAGGATTTATACGTTGGTGAGCTTGCCGAGGTTTTGAATATGAGCGTTTCTGCAGTTTCGCATCAGCTTAGAGTTCTTAAAAACGCCAAGCTTGTTAGAGGTGTTAAGGAAGGCAAAGAGGTTAAATATTCATTAGACGATAACCACGTTATGATGATTATTTCTTGCGGACTTACCCACCTTGCAGAAAGAGATTGATCATTTAGGAGTGTATTATGAAAAAGGTTTACAAAGTAGAAAACGTTGATTGCGCGCATTGTGCTATGGCTATGCAAAATTTCATACTTAAGGTTGACGGGGTTGAAAGCGCAACCTTAAACTTTTTAACAAAGCGCCTTACCATTGAGTTAGATGAAAGCAGAATTAACGAGATTATGGTTGAGGTCGAAAAGGCGTGCAAAAAGGTTGACCGCGAGGTTTACATAGTTAAATAATATGCTTAATTTTAAATTGAATAAAAAACAAAAAAACAAGGTAACAAGAATTGCAATTGCCCTTTTTTGCTTTGTTGTTTTGTTTGCTTTAAGTAAGATTTTTAAGCTTGAAAGCGCGTTTAACAAACCTATAGGCTGGCTTTTTCCATTTTTCCTTTGGTTTGCTCTTTACATTTTTATTGCTTATGACGTTTTAATTAAGGCGTTTTACAACCTTAAAAACGGCAGAGTTTTTGACGAGAATTTTTTAATGCTTATTGCAAGCCTTGGTGCGTTTGCACTTGGTATTTTTAACAGTGTTTCACATAGCCACGCAGAGGGGTTTGATGAAGCGGTTGCAGTTATTATATTTTACCAAATTGGGCAGTTTTTTGAACAGGTCGCAACCGAAAAATCACGAAAAAGTATTGCAGAGCTTTTAGATATTCGCCCAGACCACGCTAATTTATTAAAGGATAACGAGGTTACTTCTGTTTATCCGGATGAAATAGAGGTGGGCGAAACTATAGTAATTTACCCGGGTGAAAAAATTCCGCTTGACTGCACCGTTATAAAGGGAAACTCTACTATTGATAATAAATCGCTAACCGGGGAATCTCTTCCCGTTGAAGTGAGTGAAGGAAGCACTCTTTTAAGCGGGGGGCTAAATTTAACCTCTGAGCTTGTTTGCAGGGTTGATAAACACTTTTACGATAGCACGGTATCTAAAATTTTAGACCTTGTTGAAAACGCTTCCGATAAAAAATCTAAAGCAGAGGGGTTTATAGAAAGGTTTGCAAAATACTATACCCCTTCCGTTATAATTCTTGCCCTACTTACAGCAATTATTCCTTCATTAATATTTAAAAATTGGCAAGTTTGGGTTTACAGGGCTTTATCTTTCTTGGTTGTTTCCTGCCCGTGCGCGTTAGTAATTTCCGTTCCTATGACCTTCTTCGTGGCGCTTGGTAAGGCATCACGCAGTAGAATTTTAATTAAAGGCTCAAATTATTTAGAGCTTTTGGCAAGAGCAAACGTATTTTTGTTTGATAAAACGGGAACTATAACCCACGGCAATTTTGAAGTAACCAAAGTATTCCCTGAAGAAAACAAGGAAGAAATTTTACACCTTGCTTGTATTGCAGAAAAGAAATCATCCCACCCCATAGCACTTTCTATAATGAAGGCTTACGGCAAGGATATACAAGAGGATTATACCTTAACCAACCTTGCAGGACTTGGCGTAATGGCAACTGACGGCGAAAACCAAATTTTATGCGGTAACGCTACTCTTTTAGAAAATAACGGCGTTGATATTTTAGCTAAGTGCGAAGGGGCTGTTTATATTGCTAAAAACAGGCAGTTCGTGGGCTATATAGTTATTGCAGATACCGTTAAAAGTGAAGCTAATCGCGTTATAGGGGCACTTAATAACCAAAACTGCAAAACGGTTATGCTAACCGGCGATAGCCAAAGCGTGGCAGAAGAGGTTTGCAAACAATGCAATATTTCACAGTTTAAGGCCCAGCTTTTACCGCAAGATAAGGTAGCTGAAGTAGAAAAAATCATTAACCAAAAAGCGCCTAACGAAGTGGTTTGCTTTATTGGCGACGGCATTAACGACGCGCCCGTTCTTATGCGAAGCGACGTTGGTATTGCTATGGGCGCAATAGGTAGCGACGCGGCTATTGAAGCTGCAGACGTAGTTTTAATGAAAGATAATTTAAGCGATATTTTAACGGCAAAGAAGATTGCTAAAAAGGCGCTTAAAATAGTAAAGCAAAATATAGTATTTTCCATTACCGTTAAAGTGCTAATTTTACTACTTTCTTTATTTGGAATTACGAATATGTGGTTTTCTATTTTTGGCGACGTTGGCGTTGCCGTTATTGCAATATTAAACGCTTTAAGGGTTGATAAAAACTAAATAAAAAAGCAAACGGCTTGTGCAAAACAAGCCGTTTTTTTGTGTAAATATAGGTCTATAGGTCGATTATCGACTATTTTAGGTGTTGTTTGGGAATAGTGGAAGCTCAAAAAATCCAGAGCATACCTCTTGTGTGTATTCTTGGCAAGGGGGTATTGTTGCATAGCCATAAGAGGGAACTAAAAGCTCTACCTCCATAACGATTTTTAAAATTACCGTAACACAGCAAGAAACTGTGAAGCTGTTCGTTTCCGCATCAAAAACACCTTCCGGCGCTATAATAGAAACTGATGCTTCTACGTAATAAGGTATAATAGAAGGCTCCGGAACGAACAATATAACGTCACTAGTTAAGGTGGTGGAGCTTGTTGCCCTGCCCTCTACACCGTTAGCATCCGTATATAAAACCTCCATGGGAACGGTCATTGTAACCTGTACCCTTGCAAAGTTAGGTCTATCGGTCAACCTATCCACCTGCAAAGAGGTTATAGTTGCCTTGGTGGTAGTGCTTTTTGCAGACACGAAGGTCAACGGATATGTAGGATTTTCTGGGGTAAAGTCGGTTAACGTTAAAACTATACCCTCTTCTTGAGTTTGTTTTATACAGGCATCAAAAACCTTTTTAGCTTGCACGCAGACCTTTTCGCTAAGTCCGTTTAAAGCATTACCGGTTATTTGTGAAGGACAGCGATCAGATTGATAATTAGAAAAAAATGACATTTTTTACCTCCGTTACAATATATCTTTTCACTTTAATATATGCAAAAGATTATATTTTTTGCCACTTTTCCTAATTATATAATATATAATAAATTTATTAGTAAGTTAGAGCACCTCATCCGTCTTGACTTCACACACTCGTCAATCCACCTTCCCCCACCGGGTAAGGCTTTTTAATATTTTAAATTTTAGTAAATTACAAATTAAATCATAAAAAAAGCACGAGAAACTCGTGCTTTTTATACTTTATTTAAACCGAACGAATAAAAATATTTGAGAATAAGCTTTAGCGTAAACTTTTTAGATACAAGTAAGATGAGCAAAATGCGGATTTACAATGGGCGCGTACTTGCCGTACGTAACCTGCAGTAAAACGTAAATTTTGCAATATATTACGACGTATATAAAAAGTTTTAACTCAAATAGATTTTATGAATGAGGTTACTATTAAGCTTTCATCTTAGCAACTTGAGCTGCTACTTCATCTGCTAGGTTTTCGCTCTTCTTTTCTAGACCTTCGCCCATTACGAAGCAAACGAATCTACGAACAGAAATCTTTTCACCGATTTGAGCGGTAGCTTCAACTACTAATTGATTGATGGTTTTAGAAGGATCTTTAACAAACTTTTGGTTTAATAAGCAGTTATCTTCATAGTAGCTTTTAATTCTACCTTCAACCATTCTTTCAACGATAGCAGCGGGCTTACCTTCTGCAAGAGCTTGAGCGCGTAAGATTTCCTTTTCGTGTTCTAAAACAGAAGAGGGAACGTCTTCAGGTGCAAGATATTCGGGCTTTGCAGCAGCAATATGCATAGCGATATCGTGAACTAAAGCCTTAAATTGATCGCCACGAGCAACGAAGTCGGTTTCGCAGTTAACTTCTACTAAAACACCGATAGTTCCGTTCATGTGGATATAGCTATCTACAAGACCTTCAGCAGCGATTCTGCCAGCCTTCTTTGCAGCCTTAGCAATACCTTTTTCACGAAGATAGTCGATTGCCTTTTCCATATCGCCGTTGGTTTCGGTAAGAGCGTTCTTACAGTCCATCATACCAGCGCCGGTTCTTTGACGAAGGGTCATAACGTCTTTAGCGGTAAAACTCATAATAAATCTCCTTAAATTTTAAAATTACTTAGATTCCTTAGCTTCAACTGCAGCAACAGCTTCTTCTGCAACAGCGTCTTCAACTGCTACTTCTTCAGCGGTAACTTCTACTTGAGCCATATTGGTAACTTCTTCGTGAGCGTGCTTAACAGCATCTTCACCTTGCTTAGCTTCGATAACTGCGTCTGCAATAATAGAAGCAAGTAGCTTAACGGCGCGGATAGCGTCGTCGTTACCAGAAATAACGTAATCAACCATATCGGGATCACAGTTGGTATCGGTAATAGCAACAACAAAAATACCTAACTTTCTAGCTTCCTTAACAGCGATATCTTCACAGTTGGGGTCAACTACGAACATTACGCCGGGAAGAGTTCTCATTTCTCTGATACCGCCAAGGTTGGTTTGTAATTTATCTCTTTCAGTCTTTAAAGCGATAACTTCTTTTTTGGGAAGAAGATCAAATTCGCCCATTTTTTCCATTTGGTCAAGCTTGTTAAGTCTTTCTACTCTTGAACGAATGGTCTTGAAGTTGGTTAAGGTACCACCTAACCATCTTGAGTTGATGTAGTACATACCACATCTTTCTGCTTCTTGTTGGATAGCTTCTTGAGCTTGTTTCTTAGTACCAACGAATAATACGGTCTTGTTATCTTTAACTGCTTCTACTACGAATTTGTAAGCGTCTTCGATAAGACCTACGGTAAGAGCAAGGTCAATGATGTGAATACCATTTCTTTCACCAAAGATGTACTTGCGCATTTTGGGGTTCCATCTTCTGGTCTGGTGACCGAAGTGAACACCGGCTTCAAGAAGTTGCTTCATTGTTGTAACTGCCATGATTTAGCCTCCGTTTAATCCTCCTTATACTTCCCTTTCCGCGGCAACGGTAGGACTGGGGCAACCGAATCTCCGATTTGGGATTTTGAGACAACGAAATTGCCGAAATATAAGTGTGAATTTTTTCAACCTTGTTATTCTAACATATTTATTTTTTATTTGCAACTGTTTTTTAGCCCTTATTTAGAATAAATAAGCATAATTTTAATATTTTTTTACTTTTTTTATTGGTTATTTATCCTCTGTAAATGGTGATTTGCGCATACCTTCACACAAGCAACACTAAAATCGCGCTCTTAATAAAAAATTATTGCAAATAAAAAACGGCAAGACAGCGCTTGCCAAAAGGTAAATTTTTAAGTTGATTTTGAACAGTTTTTATTAAAAAAACCACGCTATAGGTTGATAAACACATATTTTAGTAAATTACGGAAGTGAAGTTTCTTAACACGGCAAACGCAATATATAAGCCTAAATACACGTATAAATAAACAGGATACTTTTTTGGATAAGGTATTATTTTTTTACCCATAAACAAATTTACCGTTAGCGTTAAAAAAATATAACCAAGAATTGGCAAGGTTGAAGTAAAAAAGGCGTGGTAATAAAAGGCTTTGCCAAACTGAAAGGTTGCTATACAGTAAACTGCCCTAGTAAGCCCGCAGGATGGGCAATGAAAATCACTTTCCGTAAAATGCCCCATTATGTGATAAATATCATTTTCTAAGGGGTTATTTACCATTACGTATATAAAGAATATTAAACAGGCGCTATAAAAGGCAATTATAGCAAATCTTGTTAGTTTTAATTTATTAAACTTCATAATACTATTCTAATTTTTTAATGCAAGTGAAAAGCTGATAATCGTTCCAAAAAGATCAAGAGCTAAACCAATTGAGCAAAGAATTATTCCAGCAAGCGTGTGCTTTGTGCATCCCTTATTTTTTGCAATTATTCCAAACGCTAAGCCAAGCCCTGAGCAAGTGAAATTAATAAGAGGAAAGCAGCACAAAACAATTGAAACTACCCCCATAATCTTTGATGCATACGCTAACCCTTCGCCCTTTTGCTTTTTCTCAAAAAGCTCACCTGTGTAAGTTTCATAAGGCTCGCCAATAAAATTTTTCTCTTCTTCTGGCGTTTCGGGAACAGGCGGTAAATCCGATTGAGTCATTTCCCTTTTTTTAATGTTTGCAACCTTTGCTTTATAATATTTTCTGTCAAGCTTCCCAATATTTGGAATATTCCCACTACCAAAGCCTCGACCACGCGCCATAAAAACACCCCTTATATCTAAACAGTTAGAAAAACGCGATGAAAAATTACTTCACCGCGCAAATTAGTTATAACTTTTTTATAATCCTAAAATTCTTTTGATTAAATTAAACGCGCCGATAATTGCGTTATTATTGTTGTTAAAGCTGCTAGAGTCCTCAAAAAAGGAGCTATCCGTAATTTCATCAAGTGCGCTATTAAAAGCTTCTATAAATCCACTAAAAAATGAAATGTTTATAATAACGCCAAAAATTAAACCAAATGCAGCCGTTATAATACCTGCTAAGGCCATTCCGTTAGGATTATTCTTTTGAGCAATAATACCAAGCACTAACGCTACGATTGCAAATATTAGGTTTATAACGGGAATACAACAGCAACACGTTGTGCTTAATATACCCAATACCATTGACGTTACGGCAAGACCGTTGCCTTTTTTAGGTGGTATATCGTTATAACTATTGTTATAGTCACTTGAATAACCGCCGCTCGTATCGTAATTACCGCTTCCGCTCTGGTAAGGATTTTGATAGCCGTTAGAGTTATCACCTTCGCTCTGATAGGGGTTTTGATAACCGTTTTGGTTATCACTACCGCTTTGATAGGGGTTTTGGTAGCCGTTGGGGTTACCACTACCACTTTGATAGGGGTTTTGGTAGCCGTTGGGGTTACCGCTTCCGCTCTGATAGGGGTTTTGGTAGCCGTTGGGGTTACCACTACCGCTCTGATAGGGGTTTTGATAGCCGTTGGGGTTGCCGCTTCCGCTTTGATAGGGGTTTTGGTAGCCGTTGGGGTTACCGTTTTCGTTTTGATTTACCTCTTGGTTACCGTTAAGGTTACCGTTTTCATCCTGATAAGGATTTTTATTTTCAAAATCGTT
>JAZSMG010000046.1:0-3571 GCA_045535775.1 Christensenellaceae bacterium
AGCTGGGGGCTATGGAGTCACTTATGAGGCGCCCCCGGCATTATATCTTCTTGATTTTGAAGCTGGAAAGATATTGTACGTAGGATATTTTGACGAATATTTTGATATGATGAAGGATAGAGGTTATTTTAGCGCTATACCTTTATGGGGCTTATATGTTAAAATTGAAAAGAAAACTTAATAAAAATTAATTTATTGTTACTGCTAAAGATAAAAAGAATTTAATAAAATAATAAAGCCCTTGCATTCAGCAAGGGCTTTTATTTATGGTGTAATTATTAAGCTGTTAAATATTAGTTAGCAGAACCGTCTTCAGGTTTTTCTTCGGTAGAAGCAGGTTCTTCGGTTGCTTCTTCTGCAGGCTCAACAACTTCTTCAGTTGCAGGTTCTTCTACTGCTTCTTCGGCAGGAATTTCTTCAACTACAGCTTCATCTACAACTACTTCTTCTTCAATATTGTTTTCCATATTGTCATAGTCATAGGGCTTAACGTCTTCTTCGGTGGGTTCTTCAGCAGTTTCTACAACGGCAGGAGTTTTTTTAGCTTTCTTAGCTTCAATTGCTAGGCCAGCTTTTTCTCTGCTATCGCGGTTATAGTAAGCTTTAGAAGCACCTTTCTTGTTAAGATATTTCTTGTATAACATTCTACCTAATACGAATAAAAGTAGAACAATTAATACAGCAGCTATAATAATAGAGGTAAGTTGAAGTGCCCAGTTAAATGAAGAAGGTTCATCAAGTGAATCAGAAGTTTCTTCAGAAGTAGAGCTATCAACTTCAGTTCTTAAATCGTTGATTATTTCTTTTTCAGAAGTTACGTCTAAGGTTGTTAAATCAATAAGAATTGCATGTGCATATTCGTAAACCACAACTTCAGGTTCGTGATGTTGAACGTGTTCTTCACTAGTTTCGTTACCGTCTTCATCAATAGTAATGGTGGTTGTTACGGTATCTTTTTGAGTGTAAGAAGTTTCAGTAGCGGTTTCATCAACAAATTCAATATTAACTAAATCATTAAGAGAGTTTGAAGTGTTCGTAGTTACTTGGTCAAAGTAAACAGTACCAACCTTCGCATTTTCCGTGCTATTACGTGCGCCGTTCCAAAGTTCAACTCTATAGGGAATTGAATTTTCACCTGCCGTTAAAGCAAGGGTTACGGTTAGCCAATCGCCGTTAGCGGGCATATCAGCAGCGGTAACTTTAATAGCTAATTCTTTTTCTAGTGCAGAGTGACCTAAAACAGAGAACTGTTCAAGAGCATCAGTGCTTGCTAAATAAATGTAAGCTTCAGCATCGCCTTCAACAAAAACTTTAACAGTAACGGTTAGGGTAGAAGCTAATGATAAACTTGAACCGGTATGAACAAAACCAAATGAAGGAGCGCCTTCTTCAGTCTTAATCATTAATGGTTGTAAGTGCTTGTTTTCGCCGATTTTGCTTAATGCATCTAAACCGGTGTAGAATTCGCTATTTACAAGACCTGCAGTTACTTTTTCGTGGCTGTAAGCGTTTTCATTTTGACCACCAACCATGTTAGAACCGCCAACAATACCTCTATAGCTATTGATGTTGGTTGCTACCTTGCCTTCCTTAATAGCTTCTGCATCGTTAGCGCCATAAGTGAAGTTGTAAGAATCTTTTGCATCTTCAGTATCTTCAATACCGTTAGGTAGGTCAGCAGTAAGTGAAGCTTTAGCAGTGTAGCTGTAACTTGAATCAACCTTTGAGTAATCTTCTTCAGAAATCACGTAACCTGTAGGTTCGGTGATAATTGCATAACCTTGAGTTAAACTGTAAATATCATCAGTAAGGTTTTTATCGGTAGTACCGAAGTCAAAGGTTAGTGTGAAAGTTCTATCTTCATCATCAAGAGTGTTTGAAACGTAAAGAACGTATTCAATCCAGTTGTAATTATTTTCGTCTTCGTAATCATTGGTGGTTACGCTTGAAGCAATAACGGTGTCAATTGCTTCTACGTTGCCGGTATCAAGGTCGTTAAGAGTAATAGTTAAACCCTTTTGAGTGGGGTGCTTAGTTTCAGCTTTAACCCAGAATGAATACTTGGTAATAGTATTAGCTTTAGCGGTGAATTCAGCAGTTACGTAAGAAGTGCTTGCATAATTATCACCGTGGTTGATATATAAAGCATTAGATACAGCGTACATAGGAGCTTTTTCTTCATGGTTTTCACCGTGAATAGCTTTTAACACATCAGCAACGGGAGCATAATTAACAGTGCCGGCAATTTCACCGTGGTTATTTGTAACACCGCTTGCAAGATTATTTCCAAGGTCTAACGGTAAACCGGGGAAACTCATTCTAGCATGTGTTACTATAAAGAATCTATCTGCATAGCCTTTATCTGTAATGGTTGAAGCAGAGTAGTCAATATTAGCTTCGCTTGCGATTAAATCCTTAGCTTCTGCATCTACGAATAAACCGTTGTCTTGCGTATAAAGAGAGAATGAATCGCCAACGCAATTAGGATTGTTTTGACCTAAATCCATTACGTCTGATTGTAAATCTTCTAAGTTGATTAATTCAAAGCTTGCGTTATCAAAGAATGCATAACCTTGAACGTATTCATCTTTAAGCTCCTTAGAACCAAAGCCTAAACCTAGAACAACCTTGAAAGAAGAGGTAGCAAAGTCAGAAGGTTGAAGATAAATAGTGTACTTAACCCATTCGCCGTTAGTGTTAATGTTTTTAATTACGGCAGGAGCTTTGCTAACTGAACCAATGGTATTTTGAATTGCAATGTATGCACCAAATTCTTTGGTATCAGTGTAGAAGCTAGATTCAAGATCTACGGTCTTAACCCAAATAGAAAGCTTTGCTACTTCATGTCTGCCAAGAGATAAAGAGGTGCTAGAAGTGAACTTTTGAGCGGTTCCCTTTATATCTGCATTCTTAACCTCGTTGTGGATCATAAGAATCTTAGTTCCGTTTGCAGGCTTTCCGTCTTCGTTAGCTTCATAGTCTTCAAGATTAGCGAATTCAGCTTTTTCTTCATCAGACATTACTTCGAATGGAGTGCCGGGGTTAACTTCGGGAAGCTTCTTGCTTTCTTTAATAGCATCATAAGCTTCTGTTTTGGTATCAATAATACCGGAAGAGTAAGAAGAGCTTACTGCGCTACTAACGATAGAGTCGTTTGAGCGAATCCAGTTGATTGAAGTACCAACAGGGAAGTCTTTAGCTTCTTTTGTGAAGGTTGAAAACTCAAAGTCACCGTTTTTAAGTGTTTGAGCATCAGTGGGGTTAGTATCTTCTACTGAACTGCTTGAGTTTGAAGGACTGCTAGAGCTTGAATCGTTATCATCACAAGCTACGCTTAAAGCAGTTGATAAACAAAGAGCAATAGAGAGGAAGAGTACGAGTAAAGTTTTGAAATTAAACTTAGTTACTTTTTTCATATTACACCTTTCTTAAAATTTTGCGTATTTAACACTTTGACTATTATACTATAATTTAGTCAATAAAGCAATTTTTTTAACACTAAAATTGTAAATTTTCCCTTATTTTTTAGCAAAATAAGCAAAAAAAAATAAAAACTAAACACACTTATAAT
>JAZSMG010000110.1:0-4875 GCA_045535775.1 Christensenellaceae bacterium
TTTCTTTCAAAGAACTTAAATCCGCCGTAAACCTTAAAGGGAATGCCGTATTTTGTGAATTCCTGTTCGTATGCACGCGAAATGGCGTTTATTCGCATTAAAACGGCAAAATCGCTTGCCTTTGCGCCTTGATTCATTAACTGCTTTATTTTAAACGCAGTATATTGGGCTTCCTCATTTTCGTTTTCGGCTATCTTAACTTCCGTTTTTTCGCCTTCGCCGTTTTCCGTCCAAAGTTCTTTTTTCTTTCTTGCCGTATTTCCCGCAATCACCGTGTTTGCAAGGTCTAAAATATGCTTGGTTGAACGGTAGTTTTGTTCTAACTTATGTACCTTTGCGTTGGGAAAATTTCTATCAAATTCTAAAATATTCTTTATTTCTGCGCCACGCCAACTGTATATACTTTGGTCATCATCGCCAACTACGAATAAATTCTTATGATAACTGGAAAGAAGTGAAGCTATTTCCATCTGAATTTGGTTGGTATCTTGAAACTCGTCTATATGAACGTACTGGAATTTGCTTGAATAATATTCCAACACCTCTGCATCCCCTTCCAATAAATGGTAGGTTTTAACGAGTAAATCATCAAAATCCATCGCGTTGGACTTCTTAAGCGCTTGCTCGTAAAGGGTGAATATTTGATAATAAATTCCAATGTCTTTGATATCCGTTCTAAGCCTGAAGCGTTCAGGGCCGATATCTTGGTTTTTACATTCTGAAATATAAAAACGTGCGTTTTTTAAATATTTATCATCTTCTAACTTTAGTTCTGCAATTATTCTTTTTAAAACGTTGGTTTTATCTATTTCGCTATAGATAGAAAAGTTGGTGTTGTAACCCTCTAGCCTTCCTATGCTATTACGCAAAATTCTTACGCACATGCTGTGAATGGTGGAAACCCACATTCTTTCCACCCCGGGAATCATCGTGGATAAACGGCTTTTCATCTCATCCGCTGCTTTATTCGTAAAGGTTATTGCGAGTACGTTTTCAGGGTTCACCCCTTTACCGTTAACTAAATGAGCTATTCTATTAGTTAATACTCTGGTCTTACCGCTACCTGCGCCCGCAAAAACCAGAACGTACCCCTCGGTATCAAGCACGGCTTTCTTTTGCTCTTCATTTAATCCGTTTAAATATTCTTGCACTTAATACCTCCTTTTTAGGCGTATGATTTTTGTAAAAGGCTTAATTTAAGTATCTGCCCTTTTTACGCCAACTTATGATTATACTTATATAGTATATCATAAAATTATTTTTTTGTAAACAAAAGGTAAGCAATAAAACACCGCTTACCCTTATTTTTTTAACTAATATTTTTACTCAACGCAAACACCTTAAAAATAGGCGGTTTTGCTTTAAGATATTTTCTTCTTACATTCAAATTTCTTTTCTTGATCGTATCTTTCCTTGCATTCCCTATAACGCGAAGCAATTTCCGTTATATAGCGTTCCCTTTGTTGAAAATTTAAAGTTTTCATATATTCAACGTCGCAAAGCCTGCCAATAATATCACTAACCTCGCCGTAGGTATCTAAAATGGATTTGACCTTTTGGTAAAAGGCTTCCGCCTCTTCATCGTAACCGCCAATAACACGCGTTACCCTGGTTTTGTAATAGCGAATAACGCTAGAGCTGTTTTCACCTTCTGCCTTAGCCTTCGTTACGCTTTCACTAACGTTCTCTTGACATTCTTCCCAAAATCCGCTTTTTAAACGTTGTTTTGCTAGCTTTGCCATATTTTTAATTTCATTTTTACTGCTTTTAGCCATATCATATCTCCCTTTCGACAAAATTCGACAAAAAAACACCCGACAGAGTTTTCTCTTATCGGGTGTAAAAATTAACCTTTAACGTTTCTTTTTCTTGCTGCTTCCGCTTTCTTTTTACGTCTTACGGAAGGTTTTTCATAATGTTCCTTACGGCGCATATCACCAATGATACCGTCGCGAGAGCATTTTCTTTTAAAACGACGAAGTGCGTTATCTAATGATTCGTTTTCGCCTACTCTTACTGTGGACATCCTACAACCCTCCTTTGCCCTGTGGCAAGTAATTCTAAAATCCTTATGATTATAACAAACGCAAATAATTTAGTCAACTTAATTTTAAGTCTTTTTCGTTTTTATTTTACTATTTTTTAATTTTTTGGCAATTTTTTCACAAAACCACTACTTTAAACGGCAATATTAAACCGCTATGGGCAAATTTAATTGAGCGATTTATGCGGGTTGCCAACCCATTTTTTGACCTGATAAAATGTGAATGTGTAAATGGAACACCGTTTGACCTGCATCGTCACCTTGGTTAATTACAAGTCTATAACCGTTTTGTAAACAGAGCTCTTCCTGTAATGATGCTATTTTAGCAAATATTCTACCAAGACAAGCCTCGTCATCCTTATCCATTTCGGCTAAAAGCTTAAAGTGCTTTTTGGGTATTGCTAGGAAGTGATTTTTTGCCTGAGGATTTATATCCCTTATAATAATAAAATCAGCATCCTCATAAACCTTAGCAACGGGTATTTCACCAGAAACAAATTTACAAAATAAACAGTCCATAATTTCCTCCTAAACTAGCCTATAAGGCGATTATTCACACTTTTGAGCCACTTCTGCAAGCGCGCCATCGTGATATTTTTGCAATATTTTTACTTTTAATTTACCACCTTCTAGGCTACCTTTTACAAATACTCTTAAGTAGTTTTCGGTATAACCTACGGTGTATCCGTCTATTTCTTCTTCGGGAATTAGAGTTAAAGTTTTTCCCAAATTTTTGGTAACGAATTTTTCTTTTAACTCTTCCTTTTTTCTTAAAAGCTCATCTAATCTTTTCTTTTTTATATCGTCTGGAAGCTTTTTAAGCTTTGCACCTGCAGTACCTTCCCTTACACTATAAGCAAAGCAATGCACGTCTGCAAAGCAAATTCTATCACAAAACTCCACCGTTTCTTTAAAATTCTCATCAGTTTCGGTAGAATAGCCTACTATAATATCAGTGGTGATTGCCGCATCGGGATAAAATTCACGTATTAAATTGACCTTTTGCTCGTATTCGGCAGTCGTATAATGGCGATTCATTGACTTTAAGACGCTATCACTGCCCGACTGCAGGGATAGATGAAAATGTGGGGCAAAATCCTTTAGTTGCTTGGTCGCTTCTAAAAGCTCTTCGTCTATTACACCAACCTCTAACGAACCAAACCTAAATCTGCAGTCAAAATGCTTTAACGACTGCAATAAATGAGGTAACTTTTTGCCGTTATCATCAAAAGCGGAAACGTTAATGCCTGTAATAACTATTTCTTCTGCATTCAAAGCCTTTATTTCTTCCACAATATTTTCTATTTTTCTGGAACGTGAGCGCCCCCTTAAATAGGGAATTATGCAGTAAGAGCAAAAATTATTACATCCGTCTTGAATTTTTACGTATTCACGCGTTTTAGAGCTTTTTGCAGGTAAATACTTTTCATAGTATTCATCACTCTCTTCAATAAAAGCCCCTTCCTTTTCTAATAAATCTAAGATTTTATCCTTTGCCTTTGCGCCCGTTACCACCTTTGCTCCTTTAATTAAAAATGCTTCAGGATTTTTTTGCGATGCGCAACCGCATATATATATTTTTGCATTAGGGTTAAATCTTTTCGCCCTTGCTATTGCTTGGCGTGATTTCTTTTCTGCCTCTGCAGTTACGGCGCAGGTGTTTATTATATAAACGTCTGCGGGTTCTAACCTATCAGAGGTTTCATAGCCCTTTTCCTTTAAGCCCGTTATCAAGCACGAGCTTTCGCGACTGTTAACCTTACAGCCCAAAGTAAAAACTACTGCTTTCATTTTTACACCTAAATATGCCGTTAATCGACCTATAGCCCAATATTCTTCATTACAACGGCATGCCATTCACCCTTAGAACAAACCTCTATAAGTTCAAAACCGCATGCCTTAAAACTATCTATCACAAACTGTAATCTACTCTTTATAATACCGCTCATAATAAGTGTTCCGCCCTTTTGAAGTTGTCTGGTAATATCACCTGTTAATCTTACTAAAATTTCTGCAGTTATGTTTGCAACGGCAAGATCACCTATATCAGAAACACCTTCAATTAAGTCAGAACGCCAAACCTCACACTTATTAGCAACGTTATTTATTTCTGCGTTATGCTTTGCGGAAAGAACCGCAACTTGATCAATATCCGTCATAACGGACTTCTTTGCACCAAGCTTAATAGCTGCAATGCCAAGAACACCGCTACCCGTTCCAATATCTAAAACAGTAGTTCCTGCGGTAACGTACTTTTCTAGCAACGTTATACACATTGAGGTGGTTTCATGCTCACCTGTGCCAAATGCCATATTGGAATCAATGTAAATAATTTCTTCATTTGGTTGTGCGTCATACTGTATCCACTTGGGGCATATTACTATTTTCCCGTAACGTATTGGGCGAAAATGCTTTTTCCAAATTTCTATCCAGTCGTCACCCTCAACTATTCTTCTGGTTGTTTCTAACGTACCAACCGCAATATTCCCTTCTGCGTTTTTAGAAAGTCTTGCAAGATCTTCATTGATTGCGTTTGCAACACTTTCACTTTCGCTAAGTTCAACGTATGCTTTAACTAATGCACCTGACTGTTGTGCCTTTTCTAAAGCCTCTTCTATGTAATCAAAGGTTTCTCTTCTATATTCAATAAGTTCTATTACGTCTTTATAATCGCATACCGCAACACCGTAGGTTGTGTATTGCCATAAAATATCTGCAACAAGTTCAGATGCTTCTGAGGTTGTTGAAATTGTGAATTCAGTAAATTTCATAGTTTTCCTTTTTAATTTAATAGCTTTTAAAAAAAGTGCCTATATAGGTCGATTATCGGC
>JAZSMG010000047.1:0-5265 GCA_045535775.1 Christensenellaceae bacterium
TATTATTACTACATCTTTTTGCTCACATAATTTTCTCAGTATTTCACCTATATCTCTTTTTATTTGTCCATATATTTCTTTTCTTCGATATTTTGGTGCAAACACTATGTGATACTTGCAATCCCATTTGGAATGTGCTAAACTATTATTGTCATTCATGTGACATATACCTCCTATGATTTTTGTTGTGGTTGGCGAACCTACTTCAGTATATCATAGGAGGTATACTTTTATCTACCAGATTTTAATTCCACCACTGCAAGTGGTGGTTTTTTTTCGCTAAAGGCTACAATATAAAAGAGCGGAGATATTTCCCCGCTCTTGTTTTGTTATTAATTATTTCTTAACAACTTCAGTAACTACTTCTTCTTCATTTACTTCTTTGGGTTTAACAAAGATAAGAAGAATTATACCAATTAAGCAAAGCACAGCAATTCCTAAGAACATAATTGAAACCCAGTTATTCTTTAAGAATTGTTTTTCGAACTTAACTTCTTCAACTTCTGCTTCAACTACGATAGGAGCAAGAGCTAAATCGTGGCTACCGTAAGCATCCTTAACACTAACTAATAAATAGTAGCAACCCTTTTGGTCAGGTGTGAAGCTTAAGCTTGAAGTACTAAAACCAATTGCTGAATACTTCTTAGAATCAGTTACGTCAATAAGCTTTCCGCTTTCTGCTGCATCAACAACTAGTTTAAATCCAGCGCTTGTCCAAGCATCAGTACCACCGTTTAAGCCTAACTTATATTCAGTATATAAGTTTTTATCTAACGTGCTATAGTAAAGTTTATATTCAACCTTTTCACCGTTTGCAGTAATGGTGATATAGTCTTTAATATTCTTGTAGGTTAATCCAACGTAACCTTGTAAAACCTTATTAGCATCAACGGCAGTAATTTCAGGTTGACCTGCCTTAGCACAGTTAAAGGTAAAGATGGGTGCTACAAGCTTATCGCTTTCATCATACCAACCTTCAATACCGCCAAGGGTTTTACGTACGTGGTTTTCGCTATCAATTTCTAAAGCGTTCTTAGAAGGATCTTGAGCTAAAACGTAGAAACTGTATGAACCAAGCACGTCAAGCTTTATAGTCTTACCGGTTGAAGATGAGAAAGTTTGAGAATTAGGACCGCAGGTATAAAGAGTTAACTTTAATGCGTCTACGGGATATAATTCAGAGGTTAATAAGTCAGTAATGGCAGGATAAGTAAAGTTATCGTTAAGCTTCTTAGCTTCAACTTCCTTAGCAACCTTTTCCATATAAGCTGCATAACTGTCAGTATCAACTGAATATTTAATTGAGCCTTTTGCCTCATCTTTAGCTACAACTTCAAAGGTAAATGAACCAAGTGTTTCAGTACCTTCAGTGTTTTTAAAGAATTCAATAGTTTGATTCTTGCCAACAGTCATAAAGGTATAAGAACCGGTGTTAATCTTTTCTTCAGTATTAACCTTATATGCCTTTACTTCTTCGCCTTCGCCAAGAGTAATATCAAATTGGTCAACAATATATTCTAATTTATAAGAATCGTAACCGTGAACAAACTTAACATCCGTTTCATCTGCCTTAACACTAGCGATAGGAGCAAAAGAAGCAATTGTTAATAGTGAAAGAATTGCTACAATAAATGCAGTGATTTTCTTCATTTTCATAAAGTGAAACTCCCTGAAAATTTGCGCACTTTAAGCAATGCGCATAATTTTACATTATAATATGTTCTATTTTATAATATATCTGATTTTTTGTCAAATGAATAAATGCTAAAAGTACAAAAACTCTTGAAAAATATTGCTATTTTTTATACTTTTAAGTCATAATTATTCGTTCGACTCATTTTCATCCTTTTTTTCTTTAGGTGTTGTTGCCTTATTTAACAAGCTAATACCTAAAACAAGAATAGCTATAACGATAAAAATGCCTAACATTCCCTTGCCCATATATTCAAATGAGGCTAAAAATCTTTCAAAGCTGAAATCAATTAATAAATTAATAAACCAATTCATAATTTACCTCCTACGCAAAGAATGATAGTATTAAACCGCCTGCAATAACAGATGCGATTTGACCTGATACGTTAACTGCCATAGAGTGCATTAATAAGAAGTTTTGGGGATCTTCCTTAATACCCATCTTATGAACTACTCTACCAGACATGGGGAATGCAGAAATACCTGCCGCACCAATCATGGGATTGATTTTTTCTTTTGCGAATACGTTATATAATTTTGCAAACATAACGCCGCCTACAGTATCAAATATGAACGCAAATAGACCAAGACCAATGACTAAAATAGTGTTTACCGATAAGAAAGCTGCCGCCTCCATCTTGGTTGCGATAGTTATACCTAAGAAAATAGTTATTAGATTTGCTAAAACGTGTTGAGCGGTATCTGAAAGATTTTCTAAAACGCCACATTCACGAATAAGGTTACCAAACATTAAGAATCCTACAAGAGCAACTGATTCGGGAGCAATTAAACCGGCAATAATCGTTACGAAGATAGGGAATAAAATCTTTGTAAGTTTTGTAACTTTGCGACCTTTGTATTGCATGCGAATACGACGTTCTTTTTGAGTAGTACAAAGCTTAATAAAGGGAGGTTGAATAATGGGAACTAAAGCCATATATGAATAAGCAGCCACCATTATTGCGCCTAAGATATTAGAATTCTCACCTAAAAGCTTTTGACCTACTACAATCGCAGTAGGACCATCTGCTGCACCGATAATACCAATTGACGCAGCTTCTTCAGGGGTGAAGAAGAATGATGCAAGAGATAAGGTCATAAATATACCAAACTGCGCTGCAGCACCAAATAGCATAAGCTTAGGATTTTGAAGTATGGGAGCAAAGTCAATCATTGCGCCTATACCAATAAATAATAGTAATGGGAATAATTCGTTTGAAATACCTGCATTAAACAAGGTAGTTAAAGGTCCGTGAGAGCCAACAGCACCTGAAAAAGGAAGGTTAACTAGGATTGCGCCAAAGCCCATAGGTAATAATAAGGTGGGCTCCATATCCTTCTTGATTGCAAGATAGATTAGTAAACCGCCTA
This sequence comes from Christensenellaceae bacterium, assembly GCA_045535775.1. Taxonomy (GTDB): domain Bacteria; phylum Bacillota; class Clostridia; order Christensenellales; family Borkfalkiaceae; genus HGM11416. The sequence goes on from JAZSMG010000047.1 coordinate 3,064, forward strand.
TGCCCCACATTACTATTTGTAAAATTAACAAGGGGCAATCAAAACTACCGTAAGAAACCTTCGTATTAAAACTATCAACGATATTTTTATACAAAAATTCTAAAAACATTTTTTTCTCCTTTCTTTAGTTTTTATATAACGCACTTAAAATAAATAAATTTTTCAGAAAAATTCTATTTCCTTGCTTACGTCAAATAAGTTCCAAGGATTGTTATCCTTAGGTGGCTCTATTTTAAACACTAAGCGTTCTTTTGATACGGGATGAGTAAATGCAAGAGAAGTTGCCCATAAAGCCAAGAAGCCCTTTTTCGCCTTTTCACCACCGTAACACATATCACCGTATACGGGGCAACCTATCGCTGCGGACTGAACTCTTATTTGGTGGGTTCTTCCCGTGTGTAGAATAACCTTTGTTAAAGCCATTCCGTTTGCCTTTTGTAAAACTTGATATTCAAGTTCACAAAATTTTGCACCTTCTACCGTTTGGGGGCAAACGTAAACCATATTATTTATTGGATTTTTCTTCACGTAATGCCGTAAAACTGCCCTATCTTCTGAAGGAATTTCACTTAGTACGGTCATATACTTCTTTTCAAAGTCACCGTTGCGCATTTGCTCAGATAATCTTGAAGCAGCTTTTGAGCTTTTTGCATAAACCATTACACCGCCCGTAACTCTATCTAATCTGTGAACTAAACCAGCGTAAACGTTACCGGGTTTATTTTCTTTGATTTTGATATATTCCTTTACTACTGTTAACAAGTCTTTATCCTTGGACTCATCTTCACAGCAAGGAACGTTTTGCGGTTTTAAAACTACTAAAACGTGATTATCTTCATATAAAACAATTAAGTCTTCAACAGACATATCTTTCATATTAGTCATCCCCCTTTAAAATTTCGGGTGTTGGAGCACTTTCACTAACGAATATACCGCTTGCTCCACATGGTAAAATAATTCCCTCTTCCGTGGGTAAGCCTACTTCATAAGCAAAAGTTTTTCCGTTATAACGCTTTAGCGTTAAAGTTAAAATATTCTTTAATACCTGCGGTTGTAAACCTGTGGTATAGCTATTTATTAGGAAAAATAGCGGATCATCGGTTAAAACCTCAGAACAAAGCTCCACCAACGAATAAAGCTCGCTTTCTATCTTCCACATTTCGCCGTTAGGGCCTCTGCCGTAGCTTGGCGGATCCATTATAATTGCATCGTATCTTCTTCCGCGTTTAATTTCACGTTGAACGAACTTTTTGCAATCGTCTATTATATAACGCACGGGTGCTTCCTTTAAGCCTGAAAGGCGAACGTTTTCACCTGCTCTTTCTACCATACCCTTTGCGGCGTCTACGTGGCAAACGGACGCGCCTGCAGCTAAACAGGCAACGGTTGCTCCGCCGGTATAGGCAAACAGGTTTAGCACGTTTATAGGTCTATTTGCATTTTTAATAAGCTGAGTCATTACGTCCCAGTTAAACGCCTGCTCGGGGAATAATCCGGTATGCTTAAAACCCATAGGCTTTATACTGAATTTTAGGTCACCGTAATTAATGGTCCACTCATCGGGCATCTTCTTGTAATACTCCCAACCGCCACCGCCTGAAGAACTTCGCAAATATTTAGCGCAAAGCTCGGGATGTGATTGCATATCACTTTCAGACTTCCAAATAACTTGCGGATCAGGTCTTAGTAAAACTACCTTACCCCATCTTTCCAGCTTATACCCGTCACCCGTGGCTATTACTGAATAATCTTTCCAGTTTTTTGCTGATTTCATAATTTTACCGTTTTCAAGATAAATCCCGCATTTTTAGCGGAATTTATCTTATTTGTAATTTATTTAGAGATTTTTTTAACTGCTAAGGTTACCTTATCGCCGTTTACGTCTAACTCTTTAACGAAGCCTTCAGTAACGCTTTCTACTTCAGTTAGACTTTCTGCAAGTACGTCGCTCTTGATTTCATTACCTAAGTTAACTAAAACGGTTTTCGCATTACCTTCTGCGTTATAGAAGATTTCTATACGGTCGGTAACGTCAAATCCGGCTTCCTTTCTCATTGACTGAATTTTAGAAACTAATTCACGTTGAACGCCTTCTAGAAGTAATTCTTCGGTGATATGAACGTCTAAAACTACGGTTAACCCGTTTTCACTTGCAGAAACGTAACCTTCAGCACTTTCAGAGCTAATTAGTAAATCTTCTAG
>JAZSMG010000220.1:0-1756 GCA_045535775.1 Christensenellaceae bacterium
TGGAGTTTTCGTAAGAAAACGATAGAATCTCTAAATCATACTCAGTCATTCTGGAGCGTTAGCGATAGAATCTCTTTACCTTATTTTACAAATAAAAGCAAAAAAAATAAATTGGCTTCAACTATTTGCTTTCCCCTTAAAAAACGTTGACAAATTGGCTAATTATATATAAAATATATAAGTAATATTTGCGCTTAAAATCCATTAAGCGTTAAAATAAGGAGATTTTATGGAAGAAAAAAGAACTATAACCATGGATAAGTTGGTTAACCTTTGTAAGTCACGCGGAATTATATTCCCCGGTAGCGAAATCTACGGCGGAATGGGAAACACTTGGGATTACGGCCCCGTTGGCGTTGAAATTAAGAACAACGTAAAACGCGCTTGGTGGAAGAGATTCGTGCAAGAAAGCGATAACTCTTACGGTATAGACGCGGCTATTCTTATGAACCCCACCGTTTGGGATGCAAGCGGACACACGGCATCATTCTCTGACCCGAAGATGGACTGTAAGGAATGTAAAACCCGTCACAGAGCGGATACTTTAATAGAAAACCACTCTAAGGGCGCCGTTAACCCCGATGCTATGACCAACGAAGAAATGGAACAATATATCTTTGAAAATAAGGTTGTATGCCCCAAATGCGGAAAGTCTAACTTCACCAATATTAGAACCTTTAACCTTATGTTTGAAACCTCTCGCGGGGTAACCGAAGGCGACAAGGATACCATTTACATCCGCCCCGAAACCGCGCAAGGCGAATTCGTTAACTTCCTTTCCGTTCAACGCACCACAAGAGCGAAAGTTCCCTTTGGTATTGGTCAAATCGGTAAGGCATTCAGAAACGAAATCACCCCCGGTAACTTTATTTTTAGAACTATAGAGTTTGAACAGATGGAACACCAATGGTTCTGCAAGGAAGGAACGGATGGCGAATTTTATGAATTCTATAAGCAAAAAGCGCACGAATTCTTAAAGGACCTTGGCATTAACGAAGCACACTTACGCTTTAAAGATCACGAAAAGCTTGCGCACTATGCACGTGCTGCTTGCGATATTCAATATTTATTCCCCATGGGCTGGTCAGAGCTTAACGGTATTCACAACAGAACGGACTTTGACTTAAAGCGCCACCAAGAATATTCCGGCAAGAGCATGCTTTACAACGATCCCTACACCAACGAAAAATACATTCCCTTCGTTATTGAATACTCTATCGGCGCCGATAGACTTATGCTTGCGCTACTTTCTGAAGCGTATGAAGAGGAAGCGCTTGAAGGCGGAGATACCAGAGTGGTTATGCACTTCCACCCCGCTATTGCAGCATACAAGGTTGCAATTTTACCCTTACAGAAGAATCTTGGTGAAAAGGGCCGTGAAATTTACCGTAAGCTTTCTAAGCACTTTATGTGCACTTACGATGAAGCAGGCTCTATTGGTAAGCGTTACCGCCGTCAAGACGAAATCGGCACGCCTTACTGTTTAACGGTTGACTTTGATACTTTAGAAGACAACACCGTTACCATTCGTGACCGTGACACTATGAGCCAAATAAGAATTTCTGTTGATGAAGTTGCATCATTCATTAAAGAAAAAATCGAATTTTAATAAATAATAAAAATGCTTGATATTCATTAAGAGTATCAAGCTTTTTTAATATAAAAAACCGCGCGATATGAAGCACCTCTAAAAACACGTCTAGTCTTTTGAGTTGAGTTCATATTCAGGTATATCTTTTTTTACATTAAAAAAGTC
>JAZSMG010000122.1:0-2566 GCA_045535775.1 Christensenellaceae bacterium
CCTTATTATTTAATAATAAACTTTTGTTTTTAGTAATAAACGAATATTATTAGTAACCGCAGTTAACTTTATATCAATAAAAACGCCTGCAAATTCGCAAGCGTTAGAATTATTTTTACTTTGCTGCTTTTACGGCAGATAAAAGAGCCTTTGCTTTATTCGTTACGTAATTAAAATCGCCTGCGTTTATCGCCTTTAGGCTTATAAGCTCGCTACCGATACCCGCACCAATTGCACCGGCTGAAATATATTCGCCAATATTATCACAGGTAATGCCGGCAAACGCCAATAAAGGTATATCGCCAAATGGGGCTTTCATAGCCTTAAAATAGCTAGCACCTAAAACGTTTGCAGGGAATATTTTAATAAAATCTGCACCCCATTGATGGGCGTTGCATATTTCAGTTGGGGAAAACGCGCCACTTATAACGCACATCCCCTTTTGATTGCAAAATTCAATTACCTCTTTATTTACGTTGGGGGCAACTATGAATCTAGTGCCTGCTTTAAAGGCAAGCTCTGCCCTAGTTAAATTAGTAACCGTGCCTGCGCCGATAAACAGTCTATCACCCGCAAAATCCACAGCATTTTGAATTAATTCAACCGTTTCGTTATCGTTAAGCCAACCAAAAGTGATTTCCGCAACCTTTAAACCGCCTAAATAAAGCGCATCTAAAAGCGGGGGAATATTTTTATTTTCTACCCCCCTAATAATAGCTATAACGCCTTGCTCTTTAATTGTGGAAACGATTTGGTTCTTAAAATTATTCATTATATCCTTTAAAATTACAGTTTATCTATATAATTACACGCAGAAATTGCGGCAATAGCCCCGTCTGATATAGCTGTTGTAAGCTGGCGCACCTTTTTAACTCTGCAATCCCCTGCAACGAAAAAGCCTTCCGTTTTGGTAGACATATCTTCACCTGCAATAAAATATCCGTTATTATCAAGCTCGCTAAGCTCGCTAAATAAGCCGTTATCAGGTATTTGACCAATTGCAACGAATACGCCGGGAACTTCTAAATTCTTAATTTCGCCAGTCGTTCTATCCTCATAAGAAACAGAATTAAGGGTGTTTTCGCCGTTAAATGCAACCGTTTGAGTATTAGGCATTTGAATTATGTTTTCTTTAGAGCGAATAACGAGCTCTAACGCCTTATCGCCGAAGAATTTCTCCGTCCACGTTAAAATATACACCTTTTTGCAAATATTTGCAAGCAAAATAGCGTACTGCATTGCAGTATTTCCATCACCAATTAAAGCAACCTCTTTATCCTTATAAAAAGGCCCGTCGCAAAGGGCGCAGTAATAAACGCCTTTACCAAGCAATTCACGCTCGCCGGGAACGCCAATATGCTTATGCTTAACGCCAACTGCGGCAACCACGCTTTTAGCCTGATATTCGCCGTAATCTGTTTTAACGGTAAATATTCCATTTTTCTTGGTAACGGAAGTAACCTTATCAAATTCAAATTCCGCACCGCGTTCTTCAATTTGTGTCATAAACTTATCGGCAAGCTCTTCACCGCTAATTTCCATAAAGGTTGGGAAATTTTCTACTTTGGGCGAATTTACAATTTGTCCACCAAAGGAATCCCCTTCAAAAATAGCAACGCTTTTACCGTTTCTAAGCGCGTAAAGTGCGCAGTTCATACCTGCAACACCACCGCCAATTATTATAATATCATACATATTTATACCTATTTATATCAATAAAAACTGTTCTATGTTCCCAAAAAGTGTTTTTTAATTACACCTTTAACACCTTTTAAAGTCTTTTACAATTTCTTTGTAAATTTGTTATTTAAATTAAGGCTCTACCACAGAAAAAATCCTTCGGCAGAGCCTTAAAAATACAGTTTATCTTAGATTTTCATCGTAGAATTTACGAATTTCACCCTCTCCCCTGAAGATTTTAGCACCATCTGCAGTGGGAACTACTAAGGTGGGAGCGTTAGTTACGCCGTAAGCGTTAACTAAATCAATATTTTCATAACAGTCAACGGTATCAAAATCAACGTTACCCTTGTTAAAAATCATCTTAATAGCTTTACATCTTGGGCAAGTAGCAGTAGTAAATAAAGTCATTTTAGAAAGCTGAGGAGCGGTAGTGCTTTGAGCTTCACTTTCACACTCACAACCGCCGTTATTCACACCTTTGGGTTGATAATTGGGGTTATTAACATCATAAAGCTTTCTTGCCTTGAATTCTTGTGACTTACCTGCGTTCCAGTTTTGAACGGGACGGTAGTAACCGGTAATTCTGCTGTAAACCTCCGTTGCCTGACCGCATACGGGGCAAGTATAAAGCTCGCCTTTAATATAGCCGTGATCTTTACAAACTGAATAAGTGGGAGAAATAGTATAGTAAGGAAGCTCGTAATTTTCTGCGATCTTTCTAACAAGGTTAGCCGCAGACTTCCAGTCAGGCATTTTTTCGCCGATAAATGCGTGGAAAACGGTGCCTGAAGTGTAAAGGGTTTGAAGCTGATCTTGAATATCTAATGCAGAGAAGATATCTTCCGTATAGTCAACGGGTAAGTGTGAGCTGTTGGTATAATAA
>JAZSMG010000078.1:0-4247 GCA_045535775.1 Christensenellaceae bacterium
CCTGCGCTATTTCCTTTAGGTATACTTCCGCAATAAATTCCATCAATTTAGAATTTTCTACCAATGAATATAGCTTGGAAAGCACCGCCTTTTCTTTGGAAATCTCTTTTAAATTATTATTTATTATACACCATTCTTTATTTTTTTTCAATACTATTTCATAGTTTAATTTAATTTTGCCGTATTTTTCAATGAGATTTTCTACCTTTTTTTGTACTTCGGTGTACGTTTGAAGGGTTTTTTGGTATATTTCCTCCTCTACGGCACCATCCTTTAGCTTTTCGTTAAGTTCACCTATTTCCGCAATTAGACGTTCACAGTCTGCTTTATAACTTTGAACGAACACCCTATCTCTTTCACGAAGTTCACCCTCTTTTAGCACCTCTAAAACGCCTTCGTAATCAAGTTTAGTTTGGTAAAGAATGTCCTCTATTACAAACTGCGTTTCACTGATTACCCTTTCTGCTTCCTTTGCGGTTACTTGTTGAGTATTAAGCTCTAACGCAATTTGGTTAACCTCCCTTTCTGCCCTTTCGAACTCATCGTTAATTTTAACTATGCGTTCTGCTAGTGCCGTGATTTTTGTATTTAATTCACGCGTTACCTCTAACAAACTTTTACCCTGTAAGAAGGCGTCAATTTCTGTTTTTAGGATATCGTGTTCTTCGCGAACGGCAACCCCTTCTGCTTTACACACCTTCATCTTTTCTTCTAGCGCATTTAACTTTTCCTTCTTTGCGGCAATTTGCGCATTTATCTCTTGTGCCTTGTTTTGATATTCTGCATTTTTATCTAAAACCGCTAAACAATTGGTTAAAAGTGATTCCTCTAAAACACCGCTTTCCGTAGTTAAAATAAAGCGGATTTTTTGCATTTCCCCATCTATAAGTCGATTAACGGCACTTTCAGCAATTAAATCCTCTCCTTTTAAAAGCTCAGAAAGTTCTTCTAAAAAGTTATAAGTTTCCTTCGCAAATTCGATAAATGCCTTGCTTGAGGCTTGCTCTGCAACCGCCTTTAACGCCCCTTTTACGTCTTGCGCTTTTGCCAATTTTATATTTTCTTGGCGCAAATTTTCATCATTTACTATATCTTCTTTTAAGCGATCTAACTCTTTTCCAAGCTTATTATATTCATCCCTTAAGGCGATTAACTTTTTCCTTTTAACGTCTAAAACTTCTATCTTGGGGGAAAGTTCCCTAATCATAATCATTCGCCCCTTTAATAGGTCAAGCTCTTCTGTTAATTCAGGTATTAACGCCCTTTCTGCCTTTGCGCGTTTTTGTCTAGTTGCAATCTCTTTACCGCGCTCGTCAAGTTCTTTAATCTTCTTTTCTACCTGTGCAAGAGTTTGCTTTGCATTTTGATATCTTTGTATGTCGTTTTTAACTGCAAGCACACTGTCGTATACCTGTATTTTTTTAATTAAATCATCAATAACCGACTTATAGGCCAACTTTTCCGTGTATTGCTTTTCCTTTTGCGCGCGCAAAACACCCATATCGTATTTAGCCTTAACGGCATCAAATTCAATTTTTTTAGCATCTCTTTCCTGCTTTAAAGAATTCAATTCTTCTTCTACCGCTTGCATTTCCTCTGCACAAGATTTAACGGCTTGATTATCATATTCAAGATATGCACTAAGCTTACCAAGTTCTACGTTTTCCTTTTCCTTTAAAAGTCTAAGCTTGGTGTTTACCTTATTGGCTAATGGCTTACCGTACTTTTCCAGCCCAAAAAGTTTACCGATAAAAGCAAGCCTTTGGCTTCTGGTGAGGTTTAAAAATTCCGCAAACGCACCTTGAGGTAATGCAATACATCTTAAAAATTCCTTTTGCTCTAAGCCTATAATTTCCTCTTCTAGCTTTTTATTTACCTTGCTACTACCTTCCGCAATGCAAATCTCGCCATCATCTAACACTTCAAATAGCTTTGCACTTGAAATTGCATTTTCGCGCTTTTTATCTAATTTATAACTTCTTTCTACACGGTACTTAGAAGTCTTACCCATTCCGCTAACAGAAAACAGCAGATTAACCCTTGCACTGTCACGCCCAACGTTTATAAAGTCCTTGTTATCTACACTACCGGTTGTAGCGCCGTAAATTGCAAGCACGATACTATCTAAAATGGTAGTTTTTCCGCTTCCCGTTTTGCCAAAAACGCCAAAAATACCACTTTTAGCAACACGTTCAAAATCTATCGTTTGTTTATCTGAAACGCTTTTAACGCCCTCTATTTCAAGATATAACGGTTTCATAAATCTTCCTCGCTTAACGCCTTTAAGTATAACTCAAGTATTTCTTCGGGAACGTCCGTTCCGTATTCTTTTTTATAATACGCTTCAAAAAGTTCCTTATCGCTTAATCTTTTTCTTTCTTCACCCTCTACAGTTGCGTCCCCTGAATAAATTTCTAAGCTATAATCCACAAGCTGAGGATAATTTGCTATTAGTTCTTTACTTTCTACCTCTGATAAAACCTCGCTAAGCTTTAACGTTAGGTAAACGTGGTGATCGCAATAAGCGGTTAAAAGTTCTTTTGCACTTTGCAAATCACCAGCAACTAATTTTGCAAGTGGTTTACCGCCTTTTAGCGGTATCACCTTTAAATTTTGCACGCCTTTATTGCAAATTTCAAACAGCGTAACCGATTTTTCGTGACCAACCTCATCAAAAGCATACTGCAAAGGCGCACCGCTATAAAGAATATTTCTTTCGCCTGAAATAACTTGACGCTTGTGCAAATGACCAAGTGCAGTGTATAAAATATTTTCGTTAATGCGTGAAGGCTCTACTATTCTGCTACCGCCAAGCTCTATATCGCGCTCTTCACTGCCCTTGCTACCGCCAAGCATAAATAAGTGAGCCAAAAGAATTTGAGGCAAGCCGTTAACGTTTTCTAAAAAGCAACCGTCAATAAACTCTTGCACCCTTTCGCCGTAAGGAATATCCCTTCTTTTTTCGCCAACCCTAATTTCGCCAACGTAAGGCAATGCACCTATATACACACCCTCTTCACCTTTTTGTATTTCAATGAAGTTTTTACCCGCTCTTACACCCTTAACCGAATCACCGCCAAGGGCCGGAATATTTTCACCGCCAAAAATATAGGCGTTGTGCTTACCTGCAAGAAGTGAGGGAGCGCTTAGGCGTTGCCAATCATCGTGATTACCGCTTATAATTACCACCGCACGTGAAGGCGAGCTTACTTCGTTTAAAAAGTCAAAAAATACCTCTTCTGCATCCGCCGCAGGAATAAAGGTATCAAATACGTCACCTGCAATTAAAAGTATATCTACCCCTTCATTATCACAGATATCCTTTATCTCTTTTAAAATTTCTATTTGCTCAGCGTATCTTGTAATTTTGCCGTTGAGCTTTTTGCCCAGATGTAAATCAGAGGTGTGTAATATTTTCATTCTTTTACCTAAAACTCGGCACTGTATTAAAGCTAATTTTAACTTTTTGCCGTAAATTCCTTTTGTTTTTATTATTTAATAAAAAATTGCTTAAAAAACTTGATTTTTCTTTAATAATAATTTATTATATAGTATAATACATATCTTAAATTAAATCAAGCGTTTGGTGTTTTTTGCCGTTATTTAGGCAAATTTTTACGCTTTTGGGGGCTATTATGGCTTTTTTCTCTTTTGCTAATGAATACGATAAGGATAAAATTCTTCCTTTAGACAGCAATTTTATAACAGACTATCTTCCCGAAGCAAGCGGTGATTCCGTGCGTGTTTATCTTTACGGATTATTAGCTTGCAGAACTCAAAAGGAAATTACTCTTAGCGGTATTGCTACGGAATTAAAACTAAGCGAAGAGGCGGTTATTGACTGCTTTAAATTTTGGGAAGAATACGACCTTGTTACCATAATTTCAGAAGAGCCCTTCACCGTTCGCTATTTACCGCTTTCTAAAACGGGAAAGCCACGCAAGTTTAAGCCCGAAAAATATAGTGAATTCACAGGCGCACTTCAAGCACTTTTACCCGATAGAATGATTAGCACCGCAGAATACACTGCTTATTTTAACCTTATGGAAGAGTATTCCATTAAGCCCGAGGCTATGCTTATGATTTGTAAGTATTGCGTTGATTTAAAGGGTACGTCTATCGGTTACAGATACATAATCACGGTTGCTAAGGACTTTGCTTCAAGGGGTATTATAACGACCGAGCTTATTGAAAAAGAACTTTCCGACTATATGGTAAGAAGCGAGGATATTTCTTGCTTACTTAGC
>JAZSMG010000099.1:0-4008 GCA_045535775.1 Christensenellaceae bacterium
TTCTTACGTTGGCGGTATCGTTGGTTTCCTTGCAGAAGGTAACTACGTTGTTGATGCTTGTAGCGTTGAAAACGTTGCAATAACCGGTACTTACGGCGTAGGCGGTATTTCAGGTATTGGTCACTATGGTAACACTATTTCTGATGCAACCGTTAACGGCGTAACCGTAACCTCTGTTAATAACGATCCCACAAGTCCTCGTACCGGTAACGTTGGTCTTATCGCTGGTGCTGTTCAAGGTAACGATACTGACGGTCCTACCACTTTCTACGGCAATGAAACTGTTAACACCACCGGTTCAGTTGCTTATACTGATAGCTCAACTGCTCCAATCACAAATGAAAGCGGTAGCAGTATGACCGGTAGCGCACCTGTTACTGATAACCCTGTTGCAAAAATTGGCACAACTTTATACTATGATATCGTTACTGCTTTAAAGGCTCTTCAAGCAAACGATACTTTAACTCTTTTAAATAACGTTACTTATGAAGGTAACTGGGATAACAGTAATCAGCCAACTGGCAAATACGGTAAGATTACCGTTCCTGCAACCATTGATGGTAACGGTAAGACTTTAAAGGTTATTGGCACAATTACCGATCCTAACTATTCTTCTTTATTCAGATTCGAAGCTGACGTAACAGTTAAGAATTTAACTATTGATTTAAGCGAAATCAACGCAACTCGTTTCCGTGCTATTTCTACAAAAGCAGGATTAACCGTTGATAACTGTGAATTCATTGGTAGCACTGCTGGCACAAGCACTCGTGCTATTATCTTCGGTGAAGGCGCAGGATCATTAACATCTAACGTTACTATTACTAATTCTACCTTTACTAATTGGACACGTGGTATCACCGATAACGAAAACGGTCAAGATACCGCTCCCGTTCTAGTAATTACCGGTAACACCTTAAATAATGCAAACGTTAACGTATCTGCTTCTGAAAGCATTGTTTTCAATAGCAATAAGGTAGATGGTGCTTCAGTAGTTTTAAACTCACATACAAATAAAGATGCTTTAGCGCTCGAATACAAGCAAAACGAGCTTTCTGCAGGTTCAGTTCTTGATATTAAGCTAACTACTCCTAACATCACTACTGATGCAGCTGTTGTTTACGGTAGCAAACTTTATGCAACTACCGATGCTTTCCTTGCAGACGTTGTTGTTGATGGAACTCTTACTCTTGCTAATGACGTTAAGCTTAACGCAACTTTAACTCTTCCTGAAAACGTAACCGTAGTTTCTAACGGCCACGTTATTAACGGTTCAGTTCTTGCCGGCGGAACTACTACTTTTGCAGACCACGCTAAGATTGAAAACTTTAGCGTTGCTTATACCGGTCTTACTATTAACATTCCTGTTGGTGGTTGTCTTGAAATGACTAGTAGTGCTAATAGAATGGTTATTGGTCACAACACAACCTTTAACATCACCGGTTCAATTGTTGATGCAAAGAATACTGACGTATCAACCGTTCAACCTTCTTTAATTGCAAACGGTGCTTCTTTCACCGGTAACAGTCTTAACTTTAATGCAACCAATGCATACATCAAGTTCCCCACTAACTACTGCAGCAGTAGTAAGACTGCAAGCGGTGAATTCAATTTCAATATTGAAAACTCTATTTGGGAAGTAACCACCAATAAGCTTGCATTTGAAGCTCAATCAGTTAATGCAACCGTTAACTTCAACTTCAAGAATGGTGTAATCAATACTGCTAGCCACCTAATCTTCGGTACTAAGGGTGTTAGTGTAATCGATAACTCAAACGTTAACGTTGGAACTAGCAGACAATTAGAAAACCGTGGAACTCTAATCATTAAGAACGGTTCAGTTGTTCACTGTGCAAACGCAACCAGCTCAAACGCTAAGATGCCCGGAACACTTATCGTTGATAACGCAACTTACGTTGCAACCGGCGAATTTACTGGTTCAGATCTTGGTATTGGTACTCTTATCATGCAAAACGGTGCAAACGTTACTCTTGATAAGATTTCTAAAACTAACGTTTACAAATATTCTCAAGACGTTACCTTCACCTATAATACAATAGGTGACCAAGTTACTATTACTGAATTAAGCTACTTTGCATTTGATTTAGCAGTTGATAAGACTGTTGTTAAGGCAGAAGAAGACGTAACCGTTACTATTTCATTAGATAAGGATGCTTACGCAGTTGAACACACCTTCACTTATGATAAGGATTTATTCACTTGCGCAGCTGACGTTGATGGCGACGGTTCAATCTACGCAAACAAATTTGAATACGAATCAGGTGAAGTTTTAGCTACTTACGTTCTAACCGCTAAAAACGAAATCACCGCCGTTGTTCCCGAAACTACTTTTGCAGTTACCGGTAACGTTGTTGAAACTATGGAACTTGCATTAACCGGTGTTGAAAGCATCGTTACTGCAGATAGCGAAACCATCAAACTTTCACTTAACTATGAAGCTGAAATTTATGCTGATTACGTTTCCGGCTACTCATTAGTTCTTGTTGACGGTATTGATGCAGGCTATGCTTACGCAGGCGTTAACATGATCTTCGTAACTGAATACGATGCATTCGCTATTTTAGTTGAAGGCGCTGTTACTTTAGATATGGTTGAAGCAAATCTTACCAAGGCAAGCAGCGCTTGTAAGGTTATTACTAAGTCTTACGACGTAAACTGTGAATTCGTTGCAGATGGCAAGGTTGACCTTAAGGATGCTACTGCTGTATATGCTTGTTCAAAGGTAGACTTTGACGTTGCTTCATACATGGCATTATACTTACGTGCAGACGTTAATAACGACTTCAAGGTTAACATAGTTGATATTAACGCAATTACTGCAAGCTACAATAACTAATTTATAATTACTAATTACAAGCAATTCCTCTGCATCAAAAGTGCAGAGGGGTGCTTGGTGAGGGTTTTGGAACGAAAAGAAATTTTTAACAAGCGGTTGCAATTGGGCATTGCCTACAATTGCGCGTGCCTGTGTTTTTTACTAGATTATTAATTGCAACCTTGTTTGCTTTTTGGAGAAAATTTTATGAAAATTCGAAAAATATTAGCTTTGATTTTTAATATAATGCTCGTGTGTTCGTTATTTGTTTTTACTAACGTTTCCGCAAGCGCTCAAACAGAAATGGGCTTGGAGTTTTCGTTAACGAATGAAAACGGTGAAAGTGTTATTACCGTTAATCCCGGTGACGAGATTACCGTGTATTTTAACATGAAACGTACGGATTCAAGTGAGAATTATAGTACTAACGTTTTCCAAAACTATATTCATTACGATCTTTCGTTCTTTGAGTTTGTTGAGGGCAGTATTACCTGTTTTGATACGGGTAGTGCTAGCGCTAAAAAGCAAACCAATCTTACTTACGGCGAAATTATTCAATGTCAGAATATGGCAAACAGCTATTTAGCAAATTTCGTTTTCTGTACGTTTAAGCTTAAGGTTATTGCTACAAGTGGCAGTGGTGTTGTTTATAACGATGAAATATACGCATTCAATACCGCTTATGAGGCAATTCCCGTTACTAAGGTGAACTTAAAGGTTAGTATCTGTAAGCACACCAGTAAAACCTTGGTGGGGGCTAAGGAGCCTACTTGTACGGAAAAGGGCTGGGATGCTTATCAGGATTGTGACGATTGTTCACTTTTCTTTGATGAAACCGGCGAAATCGTAATTGATGAAATTCCTTATCATGATCCTACGGGACATAGCCAAGATGCTAACCTTTCTTTTGATGCAGACGGTCACTGGTATGCTTGCGCTAACTGTGATGAAAAGTTAGATTATGCCGTTCACGCAGGCGGTGAGGCTACTTGCTCTGCAAAGGCTATTTGTTCAACATGTAACCAAGCTTACGGCGAATTAGATTCAACTAACCACGATAAAACCGATACTATTAACTTTGATGCAGACGGTCACTGGTATGCTTGCGCTAACTGTGATGAAAAGCTAGAATTTGCTCCTCACGCAGGCGGTGAGGCTACTTGCTCTGCAAAGGC
>JAZSMG010000025.1:0-4478 GCA_045535775.1 Christensenellaceae bacterium
TCCTCCTCTGTTAAGGTAGAAAGTATTTCTTTATAGTTAGTATTTTTGTTGCTTAACACAAAATATCCAAGTATCAAAAGGGGTAAATAATTCATAAATTCACTCTTACTTAGTAACATTATATTTTATGCTTGGCATAAATATATTATACGGCTTTTTATGGAGGTGTTATGAAAAAATTTAGCGAATACGCAAACGAGAACAAATCAAACTCAACAGCAAGCAGTGGGCAAAATTTTGGCAATGAAAGTGCGTTCGATTTACTTAAATCGGTCGCTTCAAGGTATGAAGGGGCAAGTGAGGGGGATTTGATTAGTGCAATATTAAATGAAGCAAAAAAAGCACGGGAAGAGGGCAGGCTTTCAGATAAAGAAATAGAAAATTTCGTTTACACAATTTCACCAATGTTAAACCCTTCTCAAAGAAAACAGTTAGAAAGGGTGGTAAAGCAAATTAAAAAATCTTAACCCTAATACCTAGCGGTTAACTTTTGCTTTATCAGTAAAGATATTGTGATATATTATGCATTGCGTAAATAAATTCATCAATTTCATCGGGTGTGTTAAACTGTGAAAGTGAAACTCTAACAAGTCCGTTAGTTTTGGTGTTTAAAAATTCGTGTGTTAAGGGGGCGCAGTGAAAACCGCCACGCACTGCAATATCAAATTTATCTGAAAGCACGCCTGCAATTTCCTGTGAAAAATATTCCTTATAACTAAAGGAAACTATGCCTATAGGATTACGTGAGGAATATAGGGTAATACCTTTTATCTCCTTTAATTTTTCTATAACATAGTCGGTTAAATCTATAAGATATTTTTGTTTTTCTTTGAATATTTGTTTGGTATAAAGGCATGCTTCGTAAAGGGCAATAATTGCGGGGAGGTTTGCCGTTCCGCCTTCTAAAAGTTCGGGGTAGCCTGAGGGAATAGGGGAAAAACTTTCACTACCGCTACCGCCGAATATTATGGGGTTTATAACGGTTTGTTCGTTAAAAATCAAGCACCCCATACCTTGAACGCCGTTCATTCCCTTATGTGCAGAAAAGCAAATAATGGGTAAATTTTGTTTCTTCATGTCTAAAATTATATGCCCTGCAGCTTGTGCGCAATCTAAAATAAAAAGTATGCCTTTTGAGTGTAAAAGTGCGCCTATAGCTTCATAATCGTTAATTTCGCCCGTTACGTTGCTAACTGCGGTAAGACAAACCAAATAGGTTTTTGGTGTAATTGCCTTTGCTATATCTGTTGCCAATATAAATCCGCCTCTTTGCGGTTTAACAACGGTAAGGGTAATTAGTCCTTCGCGCTCTAATGCGTAAAGTGGGCGCAAAACGCTGTTATGCTCAAAGGTGCTTGTTATAACGTGTCCGCCCTTTTTTAGTGTTCCAAAAATAGCAAGGTTTAACGCCTCGGTGCAATTTTTTGTAAAAATAACTCTTTCGACCTTATCGGCGTTAAAAAAGGAGCAAAGCGTTTTTCTTGTTTTGTAAATCTTTTCTTCCGCATTCACTGCAAGTTTATGCGCGCTTCTTCCTGCGTTCACACTTAAATACTTTACCGCGTTAGTAAGACCTTCAATAACTGAATCTGGGTGATTACCGCTTGTTGCGGCGTTGTCGAAATATATCATTTATTCACAATAATACCTTATTTTTAATATATTATATAGAGGGCTTTATTATGAGCACCAATTACGGAAGGATAAGCTATGACGGTAGTTACGTTTAAAACCAAAACGGAGGTTTTTGCCTTTTGTGAGGAATTTAGGGGAAGTGGGCGCAAGGCGCGCGTTATATCAACCCCAAAAGAAATTAAAATAGGTTGCGGGTTTGCCGTTGAAATTAACACTGCAAATATTGGTTCTGCTTATTTTTTGGTTAAAGGGGGATATTTTCCCACCTTCAACGGAATTTTTACAATCAAAAAGGCCAATGGTAAGACTTCCGTTACAAAAATACCTTAAAATTAACTTTAAAAAAGCTTCTTTTACGTTAAGGGGCTTTTTTTCTTTGCGTAAAGTGTATAAAATGATTGAAAAAAAAGTGCAATTGTGTTAAAATATCAGTTGCGGAATTGCCTATGAATAGTCAAAATTTAGAAAAGATAATTGAATATTTTGAAGGACGGTATAAAAACCCTCGCCCTGCGTTAAAATTTGAAAGTAACTATCAACTTATGGTAGCGGTAATTTTATCTGCGCAATGCACGGATGAAAGGGTAAATCAGGTAACGGCAGTGCTCTTTAAGGATTATCCCACCCCACAAAAGATGATAGAGCTTAGCCAAGAAGAGTTAGAGCGCTATATTTTTTCTTGCGGATTTTACCGTAATAAGGCAAAAAACATCTTAAGCGCAACTAGCGATTTGTTAACTAAATACGGTGGTGAAGTTCCAAGCGATTACGATAAGCTTCTTGCCTTAGCAGGTGTTGGCAGAAAAACTGCAAACGTAATTTCCTCTGTTGCATTCGGCATACCCGCTATAGCGGTAGACACCCACGTCTTTAGGGTTGCAAATAGGCTGGGCTTGGCAAATGCTACCACCCCGGAAAAAACGGAAGAGCAATTAAAAAAACTCTTACCAAAGCATAAGTGGAGTGATTGCCATCATTATATTATTTTTTACGGAAGGGAAGTTTGCAAGGCAAGAAACCCTAGCTGTAAGGAATGTGAAATTAGTAAGTATTGTGATTATTATAATAAAAAAGATAGCCTATAAGGCGATTAACGGCTATTTAAAGGTGTAATATGTTTGTTGATAAAGAGAGTATTTTAATTAAAGCAGGCGACGGTGGTGACGGCATTACCTCATTTATTCGCTACAAGGGTGTTGCTAACGGCGGACCTGACGGCGGTGACGGCGGTAACGGCGGTAACATCGTTTTTGTTGGAAGCAGGCACAAAACCAGTTTGCTAGACTTCCAGTTCAAGCACAAATATTTTGCAGAAAACGGCTCTAAGGGCGATACTAAAAACTGCACCGGAAAATGCGGTGAGGATTTAGAAATTTACGTTCCCCTTGGTACCGTTATTCGCGATAAAGAATCAGGTCGCATTATTTGCGATATCTTTTATGATGGGCAAAGAGAGGTTGTTTTAGAAGGCGGTAAGGGCGGTAAAGGTAATAAAAAGTTCTGTACCAGTCGCCGTCATACCCCTCACTTTTCTCAAAAGGGCGAAAAGACGGAAATTAAAAGAGTTGTTTTAGAACTTAAAATTATAGCAGACGTTGGCTTGGTTGGTTTCCCCAACGTTGGTAAGTCCACCTTGCTTTCTAAAATTTCAGGCGCAAAGCCAAAAATTGCAAACTATCACTTCACAACTCTTTCCCCCAACTTAGGCGTTGTTCGCCACAATGAAGAGGATTTCATAGTTGCAGATATTCCCGGTCTTATAGAGGGCGCTGCTCAGGGCGCAGGATTAGGTCACGAATTTTTACGCCATATAGAAAGAACTAGAATGTTGGTGCATTTAATAGACGTTTCAGGCGTGGAAGGAAGAGACCCCATTGATGATTTTAAAAAGATAAATGCAGAACTTAAAGGCTATAGCGAAAAGCTTGCAGATCTTAAGCAAATAGTAGTTTTAAACAAGGCAGATATTTACGGTGCGGAAGAAAACGTTAAAGCGTTTAAGAAAAAATACGGTAAAAAGTATGAAATAGTCGTTGTTTCCGCTATTATAGGCGAGGGTGTTTTAGAGCTTTTAGATAAGGTTAGCGCAACGCTTAAAGAGCTTCCCCCTGTTAAACCTATGGAATTTGAAGCCTTTACTTACGAAAAGAAGAACGACGATCAATTTGAAATCTACCGTGACGATGACGGTGCGTTCGTTGTGGTTGGTCCTTTGGTTTCATTACTTGAAAGAAACGTTGTTCTTAACGATACCGATTCGCTTGCATACTTCCAAAAAACTCTTAGAGATAAAGGGGTTATTAAAGCGCTTAGAAATCTTGGTGCTAAGGAAGGCTCTATAGTAGTAATCGGCGAAATAGAATTTGATTTTGTTGACTAATAGAATAAGGAGAAATAGATGTTTACCTCAAAGGAAAGAAGTAATTTACGTTCAATGGCACAAACTATACAACCGGTAACTCAAATAGGTAAGGGCGGAATAAGCGAAAATTTAATCACTAGCTTATCTGAAGCATTAGAAGCACGTGAACTTATTAAGGTTAGCGTACTCAATAATAACGATGATGATCCCAAGGCTATTGCCGCAGAGTTAGAAAATCTACTCGGAGCACAAGTCGTTGCCGTTACCGGTAAGAAAATCGTTTTATACAGAAGAAGTAGTAAAAAGGATTTTAAGCACATAGTATTTTAATTTGTGGGCTTTCACAAGCAAAAAAGTGCTTGCCAACTTAAAAAGAATTATTCCTCGTTCAAAACCAAAATCGGTTGCTCTAAAGCTATCTCCTTTTTGCCAAAAAAGAGGCAGATTGCAGATAAGAGTATCAGAATAGCAGAGGTTATTC
>JAZSMG010000004.1:0-2862 GCA_045535775.1 Christensenellaceae bacterium
TGCAATAAGTAACTTTAGATAGACGCTCAAACGTTTAAAACCTAAAGCAGAAAGGTGCAGTTGCCGAAATTTTTAGCCGTTTGAGCGGTTAAGAGTTGGGTGCAAGGAAAATATCTTTGCAACTGTCACAAATTTTTGTGGAGTGCTTTCGTTCGATTTAGTTACCGTATTTTTGCGTAATAAGGTCGTAGCACTTGCTTCGACCTTTTTCTTTTACACAAGGCTCTATCACAACAAACGGTTAAATTGTTTGTGATTTCGCCTTACAAAACACACTATATTATTAAGGAGAATCCTAAAATGAAGAAACTACTCACCCTTTTAACAACCGTTGTTTTAATGCTTTCTTTCGTTGCTTGTGGCGGAAGAGATAAAGTTGACATTTCAACTGCAAAAAACATTCACGATCTCAAAGGTGCATCAATTGCAGCCCAAAGCGCAACCTTCCACCTTGAAGTATTAAGCCAAATTGACGGCGTTAAAATTTCTGACTATGAAGACTTCCCCGCATTACTTATCGCTCTTAACAGCGGTGTTATTGACGGATACGTAGCAGAAGAACCCACCGCTTATGCAGAATGCTTAAGAAACCCCAACCTTGCTTATCTTCCCTTTGTTAATAACGACACAGGCTTCACAGCAGGTCCTACCGATACGGGTATTGCTATTGCTTTTAAAACAGGAAGCTCTATGGTTCAACCTGTAAACCAAATTCTTGCAACCATTAATGAATCTACAAAGAAAAAACTTATGGAACAAGCTGTAGAAATGAGCATTAATAAAAACTCTGCATTAAACGAAGAGCTTGCTTTAATTTCTTCTAATACAAATACATCTAACGGCACTTTAAAAATCGCAATGGAATGCGGATACGATCCTTTTAACTGGACACAAACTTCAAACGTTAACGGCGCTGTTCCCATTGCAAACGGAACTACCGGTTCTACTCTTTATGCTAACGGTTATGACGTTCAAATTGCAAAATACGTTGCTGCAGAACTTGGAATGGCTTTAGAAATTTATCAATATGAATGGAACTCACTTATTCCTGCTGTTCAAATGGGTTCTGTTGACGGCATTATTGCCGGTATGAGCCCCACTGCTGAACGTGAAGCAGAAGTTGACTTTACTGACTGCTATTACCTTTCTAACCTAGTAGTAATTTACAAGAAAGCAAACTAACCGCGATTTTAGGTACTAAAAATGCACTCTTTTCCTATTCTTACAAACCTACTTGCAACTGCAAGCAATGAGCTTAACTTTTTTGAAAAAGTTATATCTATAATAAAGGATTACTACAATAACATTTTAGAAGGTATTGCCAATACCCTTCTTATAGCGTTAATAGGTACCGTAGTGGGATTGATAATAGGTATTTTAACCGGTTTTATTAGAACAATTCCTACTTCAAAGAATAAAACGGTAAAAACTATTCAAAAAATAGTAAACGGCGTTATATCTGTATACGTTGAGATATTCCGTGGCACCCCAATGATGGTTCAAGCAATGGTAATATTCTGGGGATATGCAGGACTTGCAGGCGGTAGCACCCTACCCGTTATCCCCGCAGGTATATTAATAGTTTCTATTAATACCGGTGCTTATATGGCAGAAATTGTGCGAGGCGGTATTATTTCTATTGATAAAGGCCAATTTGAAGGCGCGCACTCACTAGGAATGAACCATACCCAAACAATGTTTAATGTAATAATTCCGCAAATGTTCAGAAACATTTTACCTTCAGTAAGCAACGAGTTTGTTATTAACGTAAAAGATACTTCCGTTCTTAACGTTATTGGTGTTTACGAATTGTATAAAATAGGTGATATTATTATCAAAGGCAACTTCTGGATGTTTGAGACCTATTTGATTATTTGCGTAATCTACTTTATTTTAACCTTTACTATTACGCGTATACTTCGCCTTATAGAAAGAAAACTTGCAGGTAGCGATAATTACGTTATTTGCGGTTCACAATCTGATCCTAAAGCAGAAATCAAGGTAAGGAGTAATGGCTAATGGAAAAAATTATTGAACTTATAAATTTAAAAAAGAGTTTTGGCGATCACGAGGTACTGCGCGATATTAACCTTTGCGTTACAAAGGGCGAGGTTGTTAGCGTTATAGGCTCTTCAGGCTCCGGTAAAAGCACTATGCTTCGCTGTATTAACCTTTTAGAAGAACCAACTGCCGGCACTATTTTATACCAAGGTGAAGATATTACCCTTAAGGGATTTGATATAAACGCATACAGAGCAAAGGTTTGCATGGTTTTTCAGCAGTTTAACCTATTTAACAATATGACTGCGTTAGAAAACTGTATTCGACCACAAACGGTAGTTTTAAAAAGAAGCAAGGAAGATGCTAAGGCTATTGCCCTTGAAAACCTAGAAAAGGTTGGTATGAGTGCATACGTTAACGCAAAGCCCGCACAACTTTCCGGCGGGCAAAAGCAACGCGTTGCAATTGCAAGAGCGCTTTGCATGAACCCGGAGGTTATACTGTTTGACGAGCCCACCTCTGCACTAGACCCCGAAATGGTTGGCGAAGTGTTAGAGGTTATGAAGGCGCTTGCTAAGAGCGGACTTACAATGATAGTTGTTACCCACGAAATGGGATTTGCCCAAGAGGTTACTTCAAGAGTTATCTTTATGGATGAGGGTTATATTGTTGAAGAAGGTGAACCTAACGAATTCTTCACCAACCCCCAAATGCCAAGAACAAAAGAATTTTTATCTCGCTTTTTAGATAAATAGTAATAAAAAACACACAACGCCGTTGGTTTTTAGTTACCAACGGCGGTTTTTTATGCCTTATTTAAAACACTTGTGATGAATAAAATTTTGTTTATTTCACTTTTTG
>JAZSMG010000023.1:0-7103 GCA_045535775.1 Christensenellaceae bacterium
TAACGCCAACCGCTATTAGTAAAATTACGATTAGCGCGATAGAGGTATAGGTTACCAAATCGGTAAAATTTTCCTCTACCAAACTGTTAAAAAATAGTAAATCAGACATAAAAAAACACCTCCTACAAATTTAGGGGCGTAAGAAAAAATACTGTTTACTCGGCCGTGAATTACCGCGCCCGATTATGGGTATAATCTCAGCCTCGTGTTAGCAAGCATCTTAATACCGGTCTTAAAATGGCTAACACGGAGCACCCCGTTTTCGTCTGATATCCGTATTATACGGCTAAAGAAAATAAATGTCAAGAAAAATGAAGATATAATGCGGAAATTTGCAAAAATAATGGGATTATTGCAATAAAAAGCGTAAAAATTCACCAAATAATTATTTAATTATTATTAAATAAAATTTGATTTTTATTTTACGTTGTGTTAAAATTAAAATTGTACTAACTTAAACAGGGTAAAAAAGTGCCCTTAAAAATTGGTGCGCAGTAGCTATCTTTGTTTTTGGTAAAATGCAAATTTTGCCGTTTACATATATTGCCGTGCCTTTGCGCGGAACGTTAAATAAAATTTTTAGGAGAAAAACATGAAAATCAAGAAGCTAATTTTAAGTTTCGTACTTAGTATTGCTCTTTGCTTAGCCGGTGCAACGGGCCTAATGCTTGGCGGTTGCGGTGGCGAACACGAATGGGTTGATGCTACCTGTACAGCGCCCAGAACCTGTCTTACCTGCGGTGAAACCAAGGGTGAGCCTTTAGGTCACGAATGGGATCAAGAGGTTTGCGGAATAGTTAAAACCTGTACCGTTTGCGGTGGAACGGAAGCGAACGAGCATACCGTAGTTATTGATGCCGGTGTGGAAGCTACCTGTGAAGAGCCCGGTATAACGGAAGGCTCTCACTGTTCTAACTGTAACGCGGTTATAGTAGCACAAGAGGAAATTCCCGCTTTAGGGCATAATTACGCTTACGTTAGCAACTGTGACGGAACACACTTAAAGCAATGCTTAAACGATGAATCACATAAAGAAGTAGAAAACTGTTCTAAGGAAGGCTTAACCTGTTCTGAAGATGCAGTTTGTGATTACTGTGAATTTATTTTCCGTGAACAAATCGCGCACCAATGGGGTGAAGGCGTTGTAACCAAGCAGGCAACCTGTATGGAAAGCGGTGAAATAACCTATACCTGTGAAGGTTGCGGTCACACCAAGGTAGAAGCAGTTACAAACCAAGGTCACGATTATAAGGATACCGTTGTAGCGCCCACTTGTACGGAAAAGGGCTACACCTTACACGAATGCTTAAACGGTTGCGGTGAAGACTATAAGGATAGCGAGGTTGATGCTTTAGGTCACAGCTGGTCAAACGAAGCAACCTGTGAAGCCGGTGCGTCATGCTCTTCTTGCGGTGCAACACAGCCTGCTTTAGGTCATAATTACGTATTAACGGTAAGCGAAGCAACCTGTGTATCTGCAGAAAAGCACGCTTATGAATGCTCTATCTGCTTTGATTATTACGAACAGGAAATTGGCGTTGCTAAGGGCCACAATATTGAAGGCGTGAAGCCTGCAAGAATATCAATCGTTGAACTTTGTATTTTAATTTCAAGCTATAAATGTAACGATTGCGGTGAAAGCATTAGCGAAAGCGAGCCATATCACACCTATAAATTAACTGAGGTAACCGATGCAACCTGCGTAAACGACGGTGTTAAGCATTTCACTTGCCGTTATTGCGGTGATGAAAAGGAAGAGCTTATTTTAGCAAACCCAACAGGTCACAACTGGGTTGAAGGCACTGTTGAAAACGGTAAGAGAATTGATATTTGCTTACACTGTGGCGAAAGCAAATCAGTAACCGTGTTTAGCGGAACGGAAACGGGTGCAGTTAAGGCAGAGGACTTAAAGGATACCGAAATTGCTTTAGACAATGCGAATATAAGCCTTGATCAAGGCGTTTTAGATGCCAATAAGGAATAAACCGAAGGCAAGGATATTAGCATTTCTGCAGGCACCGTAGCAAAAGAGGATTTACCCGATAACGTTACTGAAACACAGCTTAAGCAAATCGGCAATAGCCCCGTATATAACTTTACTATTACCGATAGTGAAAACAAGGCGGTTGCAGAATTCGGTGAAGAAAACTACGTAACCATTACCTTACCTGTTATTTAGAAGCAGGTGAAACCTATAAGTTAGCCGTTAGATGGTACGGTGAGAATGGAATAGGCACTATAAACGTTAGTATTAAGTACGTAGTAGATGAAAAGTAATAATTAAAAAAGTAGATAATCTACAAAAATAAACCAAAAAAGGGTAATTGCGATAAAAAAGCGGTTACCTTTTTTTTGTTTTTTAACAAATAAAAAAATAATTAAGTTTATTTAATTTTATTAAATAACGTTGATTTTTGATTATTATTGTGCTAGAATGAAATTATGATTTTTTTATTTAATACATAAATTATTGCGTTAAACCTTTGTTTTATTGAATAAAAAAATTAAAAAAAGTAGAAGGAATAAAAAAATGAAAAAGAAAGTCCTTTTAATCAGTATTATCGGTGTAGTATTAGCAGCTGCTCTAGCTGTAACCGGCGTACTTGTTTTTGGTAATAAGGATTGCCAGCATCAGTGGGGCGAATGGGTCACCGTTAAAAGTGCAACCTGCACTGAAGAGGGTGAAAAAACGCGTTCTTGCACACTTTGTGAAGTAAGCGAAAGTGAAAAGTTAGAAGCATTAGGGCACTTATACGTTAAGGGCGAATGCGAGCATTGCGGTAAGGCAGAAAATGAAACCTTTTACGCAGATTTTGTTGAATCTTTAAAAAATATCAACAGTTTTACTGTTGAAGTTAACGGTTTTACAATAGATTCATCCGCAATAGATGCGGAAAGCTTGCAATTTATAGAGCAACGCGGAAAGGTGGAGCTAATAGACGTAGCAAAGCTTACCTTATGCGTAGAAAAGGGCGAGGTTAGTGCTTTTGCAACGGGAAGTATAAAAGTGGCAAACGGCACTGTTGAAGGCAGTTATGAAAGCTATACTCTTGATGCGGTTATAGAAGATGGCTACGTATACTTATTGGCAAAACGCGATCTTGGTAACGGCAAAATTTTAAAATCAGACGTTAAATATTCTTTAGACGGCTTAACCGGTCTGCTTTCCGGCTTGGGGATGGGCGGAATGCCTATGGCATACGCTTCTTCATCAGGTGTGGGTATTGATTTTATGCTTGAAGGCTTAGAAGAATATGCTTCCATATTTGAATCATTGCTCAACGGTGAAGTGGATGATAAAGAGGTTAGTAGCGGTATAGAAAAAATACTTGACTTCGTATTTACTACCGAAATTAACGATGACGGCTCAAGAGTGGTATCGGTTGACTTTGATAAGATTCGCACAATCGTTAAAAACGTTAACGAAAAGAGCGTTAAGCAGTTAATCGACGTATACGTGGGCGAAGGTGTTTATGAAGATGCAGTTTCATTATTTAAAGAAATGTTAGCCGTAAAGGCTAGCGAACTACCTGTGTACGCTCAAGAAAAGGGGATAGAATACGGGCTTGTTTGCAAAATGCTTAATTCAATCGTTCAGTTAACGGGTGGTTTAGGAATAGGATTTGATATAAACGACTTTGTTGAAGACGAGCAATACGCCAATACTGCTATTGGTCAAATAATGTTTAAGGAAGAGGAATATCTTGAATATCTAAATGAGGAAATCTTCCCTTTATTTGAAGATCAAAGTGCTTATTCTTTAGTTACTACTCTTTTACCGCTTAGCGCAGATTTACTTGAGGAATTAGATGCAAAATTAGAAGAATTGGCAAAGTGTGTAACCATTTCCTTTAACGTAAGCGACAGTAGTGAATTACAAAGCGCCAGCATAAAGGTAAAGGATTACGTATACGCAAGCGAAGAAGGTCGCGAAATAATAGAAAGCCGTATAAACTTCAACGTTGGCGTTGATTTTAAGAATAAATTAGCGTATGATTCTTCCGCTGTTATAGAAGAAATAAATAACGACATTATAAATCCCTTTGAGGATGAAGAGCCTATTAGCGCAAGTGGAAGTCCTGCAAGCGGTAGCGTAACCTTAAACGAAAAGGAGTACGATTTCGTTGGTTATAGCGTAAGCGGATATGAAATTTTATACGATGAACTTATGGGTATTACAATCACCCCCGACTGTGGTGACTGGAAGCTTTACGAGGCTAATTATGAAAGTAGATATTATAACTTCGTTGTTGCAACCGTTAAGGATGGCGATGAAGAAAGAGTTTTAATTTGGGATAAGAGTAACGTAAACAATCCCATAGAGCTTGTTAGTGCAGAAGGTGGTATAAAGGCTATTTATTCTGACGGAAGCTCTAAGGTTATAGAGGGTGAAGTTACCGTAGAGTATATTTTAACCTCTATTGAAGAAAAGCCTCAAGGCTCAGGCTATCATAACCATAGCTATTTCATCAATTATACGCGCTTATTCTTAGAAGTATTTGAAAATCCCGAATACTATAAGGACATGGAAAACGCAAGCTACTGCTATAATAAAGAGAGTGAAGAAATTGCCTATGAAAGCGTTCATGCATACAGAATTACCAACGTAACTCTTATGGATGGAAAGAGCTGTAACGGTGGTTATGAAATAACCTATCTTTGCGGTAAGTGCGGTGATTCTTACGTTGAATACGGCGATAGCCATTATACCTATAATATCTTTGATTTGCAAAATTACGGCGCGTGTGAACACCATTATTTAGAGGTTGAGGTTTGTCCTTGCGGTAATTTATATGATTTAACTCATAATTATTGGGATTATGATGACGTAACGGGTAAATACTACTGTGCTGATTGCGGTTTATCATTCAAGGCAACGGAACGCGAAGTGCAAGAAGAATGCACGTTAAAGGAAATTAGAACGCTAACCGTTTGGTTAGATGGCGATGAAGTATTTACAAATACAAGTGAATACGTTTTAGATAATCACAATTACGTAAACGTTGAAATTATAAATACTAACGGCGAAACTCAGGTTATTGCAAGATGCTCTGAATGTGATAGCGCAAGAGCTATAAAATTCACCAACTATAAGGTAGAAACGCAAAACCACAACGGCGATTATTATTACGATTATACGTTTACTCCCACTCAGTCCGGCAGATATACCGTAATGAGTGTTCACGATGATGATTATAACGATGCTTACGTAACCCTTTACCAAATGGAAAACGGTAAGCTTAAAAAGATAGCAGAGGATGATGACGGAGCAGAAAGCTCTCAATTTTATCTATCGCGTTATCTAAAAGCGGGTGTTACGTACGTTTACCGTATGCGTTTATATGACGCTAACGCTTCTGCAAATATCTATTATTTGGTAAGCTTTAACGGCGAATTATTAAGTGAAAACGATTGCCCGCATAATTATAATTATTTACCCGCAGAGCGTTTTGGTGCGCTAATTAGCGGTGCAAGCAACTGTGAGGAAGGTCTTTTAGTGGGCTACGTTTGCGGTTTATGCGGTGGATTCCATGGATATTACGTAGATAATACTCACCGAACCGTAGTGTTAGAAGAGGAAATAGATTTATCTGAATACGGTAGTGAATGCGGTGGCACCGCAAGGCAGTTTACCTGTCCCTGCGGTACTGCTCACAGTATGGTTATAGCGTCAAATTGCAACAGTAACTATTCAAGTTGTGAAAATTGGATAGAAAATAGGGTATACGGTCACGATCAAATAAGTGACGAAACTATTGAAGATTCAGAAAGTGCAAGAGTAATTACTTGTTCTGTTGATGACCCCACTGAGTGTGGATTAAAATACAGATACGTTACCTATTATTTAGCAGACGAAGAGGAGTGTATTGCTTATGAATACGCCACCTATCAGTTTGGCTATGATAAAGAAAATAACACTTATAAAAAGCAGTTCACCTTTAAAACGGGTAATTTTGCAATTTGGCATAGCAACGTGCAACGGGAAGAGGTTAATAAAACCGAAAACGGTTTAACAGTTCAAGGAGTTATATATACCTGTTCTTGCGGTTCAAGCTACAGTGCACTTAATTACAATAACGCCGATGAAGAGCTTGTAAAGGAAAGTTACGTTAGGATAAACAGTCTTGCTTACGGTGAAGTGGTTTATGATGAAACTACCTATGAATATGCTTTTAGAGCTAGCGGTGAACGTTACCTTAGCCGTGAATACTTTATAACTTCAATGCAGGATGAAAGCGAGTATTGGGAAGAAAGAAAGCTTGAATATTTTGATGATTACCAAGATAGCGAAGGCTTTTTTACCGGCGGATATAAGATAAAAAGGGAAAATAACGGTTCAGACGTAGAGCATACGGTAGAAGAAGAGGCTTACGGATATTACTTAGATAGAGAGCTTATCGTTTACAATAATTTTGATAACCTATCAACCGGCTATTGGTCGCGTTATAGTTACACTTACTCTTTTGAAGAAAGATGTACTAAATATGAAAAATACACCGATTCAACCGGTAAAGAGGAAGAAAAATCAACCGATTGCTGTGAATATGACTTTGGTATTGTATTAGAGCCCACCTGTTCACAGTACGGTTTAGAGGGTGATTATTGCGTATACTGCAAATACACAGATAGAACACAACTATTTGATATTACTCCAAACGGTCACTCTTGGCGCGAATATAAAGACGGTTATATTTGCGAAAACTGCGCTTTCCTAAGCGATAGCGACAGTCAAGGCGACTTTGTTTTAGAGGATTTAACTGCAATTTACGGTGGCGGTAAAAACTTCGTTGTTGGCTATTGGAATATTTATAGCTTACAATTTACCCGTAAGGTAAGCATAATGCCTACAAGCGGTGAAGAAATTGTTCTTAGCGGTATTGAAGGTGAAGCGGTAGAAGGTATTAACGCATTTGCGATTTCTAAGGCACAGATAGAAGAACTTGCTTTACAGCAAGGCTACTCTGCAGATGAATACAAGATAATATTTACCTTTGTTTTTGATGACGGTTACACCCCTAATTGCTCTATTATTTTTAACAGTGATATACTTGATTTAAAGGTAAATTCAACCTCAATTATGCCCATCCTTGTTGCTAGCGAAG
>JAZSMG010000043.1:0-4899 GCA_045535775.1 Christensenellaceae bacterium
CAATATATAATCTTACGGCATTCCAGTAGTTTAATAATTGAACTGCCGTGCTTCTTGTTCCATCTGAAATTACTAGCGTTACGTTAGTCGTATCGCCATTGCAACCGTTACCCGTGTAACTTGGCATATATTGGAAACTTACGGTGTTATTTTCGCCTAATGCTTCACTATAAACCGCGCTATTTACGTCGCCGTTGTTATTCCAGCTTGCGAATTTGAAACCATTTGTAGTTTTAGTTAGATTTGAACCACTCCAAGAAGGCGCTTTAGAGTTAATAAGAGCAAAATCCTTAACCGCGGCATTCGCACCCCATGAATTGATTTGAATTGTTGCAGTTTGAGCTAATTCTAATCCTTCTTCAACGATAATAGTAGTTGCATTTGCACCATCTGCAAGATAATCAACCACTAACGTTACTTTATCCTTTGAGAAAGTGTAAGTAATTTTGAACCACTGATCTGATTCACTCCAACCATCAGTTGTGTCAGGCTCGTAGTTTTTAACAGCTTTTTCTGCGCCGTTAATATAAATTCTTGCAGCATTCCAATAATTCAGTAACTGAAACGCAGTGCTGCTTGTTCCATCTGAAATTACCAAGGTAAGGTTTGTTGTGTCGCCATTGAAACCGTTACCGGTGCAGCTCGGCATATATTGGAATGTTACCGTGTCGTTATCACCTAACTTCCCACTATAAGTTGCGCTATTTACACCACCGTTATTATCCCAACTTGCAAATTGGAAACCATCTGCCGTGGCTGTTATATTCGTTCCAGTCCATAGTGCGTCTTCAGCTCTTACGGTATGAGCAGAAAGCACCGATAAACAAACAGAACAAATTAACGTAAAAATCAAAGTGCTAAGCGCTATTTTGAATTTTGTTTTACTCATTTTTTTGTCTCCTTATTTAATTTTTGTTGATATAGTTTTTTTATTCTTTCATAAACCTCAGGGTCTATGTCTAAATCGCCTTTTGAATACGAAGGTAAATCCCGCCCAACCTTTCTATCGTCAAAACGAACGGCATCGCGTTCATTTTTATTCCTAAAATTAGGTATTGACTGCGGTTTACCACCATCTAAAACTGAATAATACGCATAAATTCCGGGAACGGTCATTTCAACCGCTTGGTATACGTCAATCGTTTGCGCGTTTTTGTTACCCTTACACGCTTCAATAAACCAATGCATTGGATAATAGTCAGAACCAGCGTGGCCCAGCCCGTCTGCTATTTCAGAAAGCTCATCTTTGGGGTTAGTTTTTATGGGTTCACATTTATATATGCCTTCAAAATCATCTAAATTAGCGTAAAGAGTATTTATGTCTCCCTCGCAAGCATCTTCTCTTGCGCTTTCAAGCCTTCCTTTTGACCCATAAACCGCAAACCAAATTGAGTTTTTATCTAAATTTCCGTGAATACTTTTTATTATTGCTCCGTTTTCAAGAGTAATCATTTCAATACCGGCCGAACCACCCTTTTGCCCCACTCTTGCATTACGAGAAGAAAAGGGAATTTCAAAACCTATCACCGATATGGGACGTAGCCCAGTTATATATAAAAGAGGGCCTATTGAATGAGTGCAGTAAAAGGTTGCATACATATTATTGCGCCAATGATTTGGATCGCCGTAAGTGATTTCCGGCCAAATAGGCTCACAGTTGTGAATATACTCGCCTTCACCGTATTCAAACTCACCAAGCTTTCCTTGTTTATAAAGATTCGCCATTTCCTTGGTTGCAGGCATGTAACAATAATTTTCTGCGTAACTATACACCAAACCGCTATCTTCAACCGCTTCAATAAGCTCAACCGCCTCTTTGAGTGTTGATACCGCTAAAACTTCGCTTAAAACGTGCTTTCCTGCCTTTAAACATTTTATTGCGAACGGCGCATGCTCGTTTGCGTAATTAGCAAGAATAACGGCATCCATATCGTGCTTTATAAACTCGTCAAAATCGTTATAACAGGTTACGCCCTTTTCTTTTTTTACTTTTTTCAACGCAACGTCGTACTTATCGCAAACCGCAACTAATTGAGCTTCGCCCGTTTTTTTACAAAAATTAATCATTGT
The DNA here is from genome assembly GCA_045535775.1 of Christensenellaceae bacterium. Taxonomy (GTDB): domain Bacteria; phylum Bacillota; class Clostridia; order Christensenellales; family Borkfalkiaceae; genus HGM11416. The sequence continues at coordinate 2,071 of JAZSMG010000043.1, forward strand.
TTCGCCACGAAAAGCACCTAAAACGCCTATTTTAATCTTTTTATTCATTATACACCTACGTTAAGCGAACATTCCTTTCAATTATAAAATAGCTTATTACAAGTTTAACATATTTCCGAAGTAATAAAAATGGAATTTTTCCGCGTATGTTATGTAATTTTTCCATTTTTTATTTGACAATATTATTTCAAAATAATATAATTGTCTTATGAGAAAGAAACATGATTATAATTCTAACAACATTTGTTTATTTCCACCGCAACAACACGATAGCGACGAGGGGCTTGGCGTTATTAACGTAACTTATGAAAACAACTGGCCAAAAACCGATAAATTCGTTACGGGAGCAATGTTTAAACTTTGCCTTATTGCAGGGGGTAAAGGCGTTTTTCGCACTTTAAACAATACTTACAACCTAAAAAAAGGGGATGTTTTTATCGTTTTGCCCGCCACCATGCATTATATTAGCAACGTGGACAATTTACGGTTTATGTACGTTAAATTTTCAAGCACGAAGGCTTATAAAATTTTTGACGAGCTTGGCATTAATAAAAACAACTGTTATTTTAAATCAAGCGCTAATTTGGCTTCAATTTGGGAAAGTTGTTTCGCAAACGAAAATTGCAACGCTTCACTCACGGGCGAAGGATTAATTTATTTAACGCTTGCCAACATTACCACAAAAAATCCTTTAGACGATATTAAAAACGATCCAACCGCAATTGCCAATCAAATACTTAAAATAATTGAAGCAAACTACTGCGACTGCAATTTCAATCTGACCGTTCTTGCTGAAAAACTATATTTTAATCCAAAATATCTTTCAAATCTATTCAAAAAGTTATTCAACGTTAATTTCAGCACATACCTTACCGAACTTAGAATGAACAACGTGCAAAATCTAATCACTTCCGGCTTTACCTCCGTTAAAGAAATTGCTCAACTTTCGGGATATAGTGATCAGTTGTATTTTTCAAAAGTATTCAAGAAAATCCATAATACGTCACCCAGCGCGTATATTTTAAACAAGCAAAACTCTAAAAATCATATAAATAAATAACGGCGTAATCACCATTGTTTTTAAATATGAGTTTTACAACAACTTAATTTTTGCAAGCCTTAACGCATTTTAAGTCTTAAATTATTCTTTTTTTTATTTTTTTTAAAATATGCCTTTTTTACGCTTGACAATATACGGCATAAAATGATAAATTATTCAAGTAATAAATCTCAAGGAGAAAATTATGTTCGCAAAAGCACGTTCTATGGCTATGAATATGATGCGCATGTACATGTACATGGGCAATTTTACTCGTGCCGTAAAGCGTTAATCTGATGTTGATATTAACAGCGGAGAGCTTAAACGGCTTTCCGCTTTTTTTATGCTTTTGATTGAACTAAAGCTGTTATGATTGAACTTATTAATTTAACAAAAACCTTTAAAAGCGGTAAAAACGCTTTACCATTCGTTGCACTTGATAACGTTAATTTGCAAATCGAAAAGGGTGATATTTACGGAATTATCGGGCTTTCAGGCGCGGGTAAAAGCACTCTTATTAGATGCGTTAACCTACTTGAAAAGCCGGATAGCGGAAATATTTTTATAGACGGTGAAGATATTACCTTAAAAAACAAAAAGGAGCTTAACCTATTAAGAAAAAAGCTTTCTATGATATTCCAAAGCTTTAACCTTTTTGAGCAACGCACCGCACTAAAAAACGTTTGCTTCCCGCTAGAGCTTGTTAAAACGTCTAAAAAGGAGGCTGAAAAAAGAGGATTAGAGCTTCTTGACCGCGTTGGCTTGCGTGATAAGGCAAACGCCTACCCCTCACAGCTTTCCGGCGGACAAAAGCAAAGAGTGGCTATTGCAAGAGCTCTTGCTTCTAACCCCGAATATTTACTTTGTGACGAGCCCACTAGCGCGCTTGATACGGAAGCTACCGAAAGCATTTTGCAAATTTTAAAGCAAATAAATAAAGAGCAAGGCATTACCATTACTATTATAACCCACGAGCTAAGCGTTATTACCAAGCTTTGCAATAAGGTTGCTGTAATAGAAAACGGACGTATTTGCGAATTCGGCAAGGTAAGCGAGGTATTTAACAACCCCAAAACGGAGCAGACTAAGCGTTTAATTAAAGCGTTTACCATAGAAATACCTAAGGAGGATGAATAATATGTTTTCTGATACCTTAACTAAGCTATTTTCTAACGGCATGATGGTTGAAGCTATTTGGGCAACCGTTTATATGACCGTATTAGCAACCCTTGCTTCCTACCTTTTGGGCTTACCGTTAGGCATAATTCTTTACGTAACCAAAGGAAAAGGGCTTACGCCATGCAAACCCCTAAACTTAATTTTAGGCTTTATAATTAACCTTTTAAGAAGTATTCCCTTTATTATTCTTACCTTTGCAGTATTCCCATTCACAAGACTTATTGCGGGAACTAGTATCGGTAACGGCGCTATGATAGTTACCCTTATTATAGGGGCTGCGCCTTACATTGCTAGAATGGTGGAATCTTCATTACTTGAAGTAGATAACGGCGTTATTGAAGCGGCTGAATCTATGGGGGCTTCTACCTTTGAAATTATTTTAAAGGTTTTAATTCCCGAAGCAAAGCCCGCCCTTATTACGGGAGCTATTATTTCTTCCATTACCGTTTTAGGCTATTCTGCAATGGCTTCTACTATTGGCGGTGGTGGACTTGGCGCAATCGCATATACGTTCGGTTACCAAACCTCTACTGATGACGTTACCTGGATTTGCGTTGCGTTTACCGTTATAATAGTGCAGTTAATTCAAGCTTTAGGCAATTTTATAGTTA